>WQRP01000033.1 GCA_009786675.1 Treponema sp.
CCCCCCCCCCAGGGATCCGTCCGACACCCTTGTCCCCCCCGTGCTTAACCAGCGCTTCGACCTGCCCGCCACCGGCGGGAACGCCGCGTTCAACGTCGACTTTAACCTGTCCCCGTCCAGCGGCTCGACGCTCAGGTTCGACACCGGCGGGTGGGAGGAATTCCACGACGTTGACTGGAACCAGCTTGAGTCCGTGGTGACCAACGTCGCCGGCAGCGGCCGCGTCGGCCTGAACTTTCGGTTCTTCGAAAATTTTCTGACGCATACCTTCACGTTTACCGGCAGCGGGCACTGGAGGCAGTTCAGCTACCTGAACGAGGAGGCCTACGAATTCACGCGCGGGACCGAGGATCCGGACGTGGTGGACCAAAGGATCGCCGCAAGAAGGCTCCAGGAATACAGGCAGACGCACTTTACGACCTCCTACGCCCTTGACACCAACTTTCGCCCTTTCCACCGCCACCCGGTTTTCGGCATGTCGCGCATACAGCACACCCTGGGCGGCCTTGCCGTAAAGTCGGAGTTTGTAAGCACGGTCGAGGACTTGCGGGACGGGGGGGTTCCTGAATGGGAAATCGTCCACGGCGAGTGGAACGACGAAAGGATAGACAGGCACCAGCTTATGGGAAGCGTGAACGCCAGGATCATGGACATGAACCAGGTGCTTTCGGCAACCGCCCACCTTCCGCCCAGGGATCGCGCTTACACGATGAACGCGGAGTTCAACGTATGGATCACGCGGACCACGGCCAGTTGGGGGATACGGTTCCCGGAGGACGAGGATTCCGTGCACGATCCCTTCAACCTGACCCACGTTATTACCTTCAGGAACTTCGGCAACTTTACCCAGGGTTTTAGGATGGACACCGAGGAACGGGAGGTGACCCAGCTTAACTCGTCGCTGAACTTTACAAGGTGGGGGCTTACCGCCGCGTTCAGGGCGGAGCGCCTAAGGCGCCGCGAGTTCGTCCAGACCGAGGACTGGGGCGCCTGGCGGGACGCGCGCGACGAGGACGACGAGCTGCTCGAGCCGACAATCATCCCCAGGGATCTGCAGGTGCAGTTCAGGCGGAGGATAGATTTTTCCCCCAGGAACAACAATATCGTTAACAATTTTATGCTGGACCTGAACACCCGCGTTACCTTGGACCTTAGGGAGTACACCAATTCCAACATGACCTTTGGAATCGGATCCACGTTCGAGACGCGCAATTTTTCGCTTCGCTTCGGCGCAGAGTCCGCGAACGACGTAATCTTCCGGTATTTAAGGAACCTGCCCGGTTTTCGCGACGCCGCGATTCCCCTGCCGGAGGGCCCGCAGAACAACCTGTTCCTTGACCTGGTCAACTCGTTCAGGTTCGACAACGAGGAGCTTAGGCGATCCTCGGGCTTCAAGATCAGGAACCTTACGGTCGGCCTGGAACGATCCTTCGGCGACTGGAACGCCTCGCTGGACTGGAGGATGAGCCCGCACCTTCGCCGCATCCCCGGCGAACGGCCCCAGTTCGAGATGGGCAACAGGGTGACTTTTTTGGTGCAGTGGATTCCCATCTCCGAGTTCAGGTCCGAGATCAGGTACGATTCCACGGTCGCCGAGAACCTGCCGCGCTGGAACGTGCAGGGGCTTTAGCCGCGCAGGAAGCCGTCGATGCGCGAAAGCAGCCCGTCGTAGGTGTCGGTGCACGGGATGCTCGCGTGTTCCTTTCTGATCGATTCCGGGGCGCGGAACAGGCAGCCCGAGTCCGCCTCCCGGATCATCGTAAGGTCGTTGTGGGAATCCCCGGCGGCGAAGACCTCCAGCCCCATGGACTTGAACGCGATTACCGCCTTGCGCTTGCCGTCCTGCTGCCTTAGCCTGTAGCCGGCGATCTCCCCGCCGGGGCCCGTGACCAGGCTGTTGCAGAAAAGGCAGGGCCTGGAAAGCTTTTCCATAAGCGGGCTTGCGAACTGTTCGAAGGTGTCCGAAAGGATCACAAGCTGCGTCCGTTCCCTTAGCGCCCCGGCGAATTCGGCCGCGCCGGGCAGGGGATCCATGCCGGAGATTACCTTTTGGATGTCGGCAAGCCTAAGCCCCCTGTCGGCGAGTATGTCCAGGCGGAACCTCATCAGTTTGTCGTAGTCGGGCTCTTCCCTGGTCGTCCTTTGCAGCTCGGGAATTCCGGTCGCCAGGGAAAAGGCGATCCATATTTCGGGGACAAGCACCCCCTCTAGATCCAGGCACACTAATCGCATGGCCCAGTCTAGCACGTCGGCGAAGGGGGGGACAAGTACGCGCCGGCAGTGGTATAAATACCCATGACCCGGCTTGACATTCCCAACCCCTTCGGGGCCCCGGTTTTCCACGAGGAAAGCGTCGGCAGCACCATGGACGTCTCTAAGGCCCTTGCCCGGGATGCCGAAAGCCCACCGGGAAGGAGCCCGCACGGCACGGTCGTCTGCGCCGATTTTCAGGAGTCCGGCAGGGGAAGGGTGCGGGGGCGCGCCTGGAACGTGGGCAGGCGGGACGGCCTTATGTTCACGGTCCTGCTTCGCTTCCCCGGCGTCGGGGGCATTCCCAGGGCCCTGACCCTGCGGACGGGCCTTGCCGTGGCCCTTGCCATCGAGGACTTCGCCCTGGGGCTCGACGCCATGGTCAAGTGGCCCAACGACGTGATGCTCCCCGTGCGCGGGGCGGGGACTTTCCGCAAGGCCGTCGGCATACTTGCCGAGGCGGAGGGCGGCGACGTGCACATAGGCGTCGGCGTGAACGTGGCGCAAAGGGAGTTTCCCGAGGGCCTGCGGGACAGGGCCACCAGCATAGCCCTTGCCTCGGGCGCGGAAATCGACGGGGGGCGCAGGTTCGCGCTTCTGGAAAAAATACTCGCGCGGCTGCACGCCGAGCTTGAAACGGCGGGGGACAGGTGGCGGGATCTGATAGAGGCGCGGCTGTACATGATGGGCGCGACGGCCGGCTTCGCGGAGGGCCCCGCCGATTCGGCGCGGGTGTTCTCCGGCGCCATAGCCGGCATAGGGCGCGACGGCGAGCTGCTGATTGTCCGGGAGGGCGAGACCGTGCCGCGCGCCTTCGTGTCCGGGGAACTGTCCATTCGGCACGACCTTGCCTACCGTCCCCCGACGCGCTAAACTGGACACATGCTTGATTACAAATTCATTGCCGAGAACCTTGACGCGGTAAAGCGCAACATCGCCGACCGCCATATGTCCGCAGACGCCGACGCCGTGGTGCGGCTTTACGCCAGGCGGACCGGGCTTTCCACGGGCCTGCAGGCCCTTCAGCAGAGGCGGAACGCCAACGCCGCGTCGATGAAGGGCAAAATGGAACAGGAACGGCGCGAGGCCCTGATCGACGAGGGAAGAAAACTAAAGGACGAGATCGCCGTGGCCGAGGCGGAGCTTGCCGCCGTGGAAATGCAGCTTGCCGAAAGGGCCAGGGAGATCCCCAACATGGCCCACCCGGACGCGCCTGTGGGCAGGGAGGACAAGGACAACCTGGAGCTAAGGCGGGTGGGGGAGATCCCCCGCTTCGACTTCGAGCCGGCCGACCACGTAAAGCTCGGGCAGGACCTGGACGTCGTGGATTTCGACGCCGGCACGAAGGTCTCGGGCACCAAGTTCTATTACCTTAAAAACGAGGGCGTGTTCCTGGAGCTTGGGCTCGTCCGCTACGCCCTGGACATTTTGGGCAAAAAAGGCTTTACCCCGTTTATCACCCCGGACATCGCCCGCGCCGAAATTCTTGAGGGCATCGGCTTTAACCCCCGGGGCGACGAATCCAACGTGTACCTGTTGGACGGCGAGGACTCCTGCCTGGTGGGAACCGCCGAGATCACCCTTGGCGGCTACCATTCCGACTCGATTCTCGCGAAGGACAAACTGCCGCTGCGGATGGCCGGCCTTTCCCACTGCTTCCGGCGCGAGGCGGGCGCGGCCGGCCAGTTCTCCAAGGGCCTTTACCGGGTGCACCAGTTTACCAAGCTGGAAATGTTCGTGTGCTGCCTGCCGGAGGAATCCGAAAGCATGCACGGGGAGCTTCGCGACATAGAGGAGGAAATTTTCACCGGCCTGGAGATCCCCTTCCGCGTGGTCGATACCTGCACCGGCGACCTTGGCGCACCGGCGTACCGCAAATGGGATCTGGAGGCCTGGATGCCCGGAAGGGGGGACGGCGACTGGGGCGAGGTGACATCGACCTCCAACTGCACCGACTACCAGGCCAGGCGGCTTAACGTGCGCTACAAGGATGACGATGGAAAAAACAAATTCGTGCACATGCTTAACGGCACGGCCATCGCCGTCTCTCGCGCGATAATCGCCATCCTCGAAAATTTCCAACAGGCGGACGGTTCGGTGCGGATACCCCGGGCTCTTGTGCCCTACGTCGGTTTTGAGGCAATTTTGAAAAAATAGGGTTGCGGGCGAACAGGGTGAAGCCCGCGCCGAAAATTTCGCCGGGGGCAATGTTGCCGCATGACGGGTTTGTGGTAGCATTGTCAAAAACTTGCAGGCGGCGGGAAAGGCCGTCGCCCGTCTTCGATGGAGGCTTTTATGAGACACCCGCGTCTTGGCACCTTCCTTGCGCTGCTTGTCCTGGCCTCGGTTTACGCCGAGGGCCAGGCCTCGCTTTTCAGGCCCCTCGCGTCCTTCCGGGTTATCCGCACCGAACATTTTGACATAATCTTTCCAAGGGAATCCGAGGCCTCGGCGCGCGCGCTGGCGTCCTACGCGGATCGGATTTACGAGCAGATGACCGGCCTTTTGGGTATCGACGTCCGCTTCCGCATCCCGGTGGTTTTGACCCCGCACACGGATATCTTCAACGGTTTTTACTCCGGTTTTCCAAACCCCCATATCATGCTGTTCGACACGCCAATGGACATCGAATGGACGACGTTTCCCGACACGCTCAAGTACCTTTTTGTCCACGAGCTTGCCCACGCGATTTCCCTGAACCAAAGGCAGCCGGTCGGCTGGTTTTTCCACCGCATCTTCGGCGGCGTGTCTTTTCCCATGGTCTGGACCAACGCGCCGCTGTTCATGATAGAGGGCGTCGCCGTAAGCCTGGAAAGCCTTTCCGGCTTCGGCAGGAACAACGATCCCTTTATCAGGCAGCGCCTAAGGCAGGCCGTTCACGAGGGGCAGTTCCTTACGCCGGTCCAGGCGTCCGGGGTCTACGATCTTCCCATCCAGGGCGCGTTCTTCCACGAGTACGGCGGGCTTTTTTCCGAATGGCTTTTGCAAAACTTCGGCATGGAAAAGTACCTGGATCTCTGGCACTCGATGGGGCGCAGCCCCGGGACCCCTTTTTGGGACTGGCTTTCCGTGTACCGCTCGGGCTTCTTCCGTATTTTTAGGAACGTTTACGGCGTGGATTTCCAGGACGTGTGGGCGGCTTTTCGCGGCTCGTTCGCGCTGGACGGCCTGGAGGAAAACGCCGACGAGCCCTTGGCAAGGCGCTACCGTTTTTTTACCGAAAGAAAAAGTTTCATCGCCCGCCTTGCGTCGTGGGGGAACGAGGTTTTCATTCTTGACGGCGGGAACGCCAGGGTATACGTCTACGACGCCCTTACCGGCGGAAGGCGATCCTTTAACGTCGGCGTCATTGGCGCGAACGACATTGACGTCAGCGCCGACGGCGCGACCGTGCTTGTGTCGGGCTTCAGTTCCGTAAACGGCAGGAACGAGGCGGTCGTGGTCGAGTACATGGCGGCCACGGGGCGAAGGACCGGCCGGACCTTTAGGGGAATGTTCAGGGCCCGTTACTTTCGGGACGGCGTCATAGGCATACGCACGGAACGCCAAAGCCAGCTTGTCGTGTTCGAGGGTTTCGGCGGCGACAGGGAGGTTCTTTTTCGCGGGAACTCGGCCCTTTTGTTCTCGGGGCCGCAGGCCGTGGACGGCGACCGGATCGCGATTGTCGCGGCGCGGGACGGCGCGCGGGAACTCTGGCTTTACGACTTTTCCGGCGGCGGGCTTTTCCGCGTCGAAAGCGCGGACGGCGGCGACGAGTACTGGCGGCACATGCGCGGCCTTGGCGTGTCGGACGGGAGGCTTTTTTTCAGCCACAACGCGGACGACCGGATGTTCAGGCTTGCCTCCGTGGATCTTGACGCCATGCAGGCGGTGTTCAGCGCCCGGGATTTTTCCGGCGGGGTTTTCAACCCCGTTTCCGTGAACGGCGTCGTCTATTACCGGGGGGCCTTTTTTTCCCGGGACAGGTTCCTGCGTTTCCCGGAAACCGTCGGATCCCTTTCGGGGGCGCGGCGCGACCTTAGGCTTGTCGGGCTGGACAGGCAAAGCTTCGACCCGGTCGCCGGCTCGGGCGGGTTTGGCGAAAACGGTTTCTACGGTGAATTCGACGCCGGGGAAACGCCCGGGATCGCCGGCGAGCCGTTCGCCTGGGAAACGGCCGGCCTCGGGGCGCCGGTTTTTGAAACGTCAAGGTATTTTGCCGTCCGCCACATGAACCCTTTCCGGTTCTGGCTTCCCCTGCCCTTGGTCAGGTTTTATGGCGACACGATTTCCCTGGACGGCGGCGGCCTGATTTCGCTGATGCTCGATCCCACGCAGAGGAACTTTGTGCAGATCACGGCCTTTGCGGACATGCGCTACCGGATGGCCATGATACCGGGGATTACGTGGCAGAACACCGCCCTGGGTTTTCCCGTGACGCTTAGTTTTTCCGACACGGTGGTGCGCCTGGAGGGCGATGAAATCTACAGGGATACCCGGATTAGCCTTGTCGGCAGCTACAACCGGAGCCTGGGCCGCGGGGCCGTCGGGTTTTCCCTTGGTGGAAGCCACGCCCGCTGGGCCGACGACGACGGCGGGGCGAGCGCCTACGACTGGGGGGAAACCGAAAGCCGCTTTATAGTTTCCGGGGGGATTGGCCTTTCGAACGTCCGGCGGCGGCGGCACGAGCTTTTCGGCACCGGCGTGGCCCTTAACCTTTCCGCCGCCACCCTTGCGACCGGCTTCGAGCCCTACGCCGCCGCGATGTTCCGGGCAAGCAGGGAGTCCAGGTTCCCACTAAGGCTCGCCCTTTTCGGCGCCTACGATTCGACCGGCAGGATGAACCTGCAGGGCGTGTCCCGCACTTTCGGCGGGCCGATGTTTTCCGAGTTTGCCCCCGAGGAGTACGCCCACCCCCTGAACCTTAGGCTTGGCTGGCTCGCCGGCGCCGAGGCGGCCCTGGGGCTGTTCTCGCTGGAAATCCAGGGCCACGTTTCCCACTTGTATTTTAACCGCCTTTTTGGCACCCTTGCCGTAAGGAACGCCTTTTTCGACGGCCAGGGCCACCCCGATGCCGGGGGGACGGCGATCCCCGGCCCGTGGGCGGACGACATACGGGTCGCCCAGTCCTTGGTGTTCAGGCTGGGCATGGTTTTTACCTTTCACCGGATATATCAGATCCTGCCGGGTTTTTTCGAGCCGAACGTTTGGGCCTCGTGGAATTTTTCCAACACGATCTCCGGGGCGGGGGACCGGTGGAGCGTCGGGTTTGGCTTTAACACGCGCCTGTGACAGGACACGAACCTGTTTCCCTTGACGAAAAACCTTAGCTGAAGCTCCCCGCCGACGCTAAGCCCGATCCTGCCGGATGCCTGGATCTCCGGCCTTTCCCCGTCGTCCAGGAGCCGCAGCTCCCCGCCGCCCAATAGGCTTAGGTTGTTGTGCTCTTTTGTAATGCCGAAGGCCCGGGTCAGCTTGCCCGGCCCGTTGCACAGGTTTTCGAGCTTGGCGGTTCCGCGCCTTTCCCGCATAAGCTCGATTCCCCGGATCGGTTCGAGGGCGCGGATCAGCACGGCCTCGCCCTCGCCGGTTTTTCCGCTGACTATGTTCATGCAGTGGTACATGCCGTAAATCAGGTAGACGTAGATGTTCCCCGCCGGCCCGAACATCGGCTCGTTGCGGGCGGTGCGGCCCCGGCCGGCGTGGCAGGCCGGGTCGTCCCTGTACAGGTACGCCTCGGTTTCCACGATGCGGCCTTCCAGGCCGCCGCACTCCAGGCGCTTGCCCAGCAGGGCCCTTGCCAGGTCCACGGTTGGCCGGGCGAAAAACCCCCTGCCAAGCGGCCGCACCCTAGAACCTGTGGGTAAAGGCGACCACGACGCGGTGGAACTCCAGGCACAGGGGGTTGGCCGTGTCCAGGGTGCGTCCGGTGACGTGCATGTACTCCCAGCCAGGTTCAAGGAAATTCCGCCGGGTGCGAAACTGGGTGATAAGCGCGATCTCGAAACGCTCGGTAACGGAAAAGTTAAGCACGCCGGAAAAAGTCCAGCGCAGCCTGTGGTCCCCCCATTGTTCCCGGTCGGGCGGGCCCTGCAGGAACCTTTCCGCCTCGGCAATCAGGGCCACCATGCTCAGGAAGATCGGCATCTGGTAGCCGATTAGCAGGTTGCCCCGGTAGGAAAAGGCGTTGCGGTTTTCCCCGGCGTCGTTTTCGAAGAACCAGAACTCGCCGCCGGTCGCCCGCGAGTAGGCGGCGTGGCTGATTTCGTGGAAGCTCCGGAAAATGACGTGGTTCCATTCCCCCGGAAAGAACGCGGCCAGGTCCCCCTGGATCGCGGCGCCCGCGCGCGCCTGCCAAAGAAGGCCGTCGAGGGCGCCCCCGTCATGCCTTGCCCTCATGTAGCCGTCGGCGTCCTCCTCCGCAAGGTTAAGCCCCATCCCGTGGATGTCGTCGCCGAAAAGGTTGATGTTCCACCCCGACCCGATCCTGCCGCCCGCGACGATCTCGACGAAGGCGATAGGAGTCCAGACCGCGCTGGCGGTAAGGTGGACGTCGACCGGCGAGATCTCCAGGCCGGGGGTGACGGTGATGTTGTTCCCCCGGGTCAGCGGGCCGTCCCCTTGCAGAAACGGGATCCTGAACCTCCAGTTAAAGCCGATCTTCGCCGCCGGCGAGCTCGTGACCTGCAGGAAAACCCCGGGGGACGATTCGATTCCCAGGTCCGCCTCCTCCTCCTGCGCGACGAGCGCCTGCGCCAGCAGCATCGGCAACAGCAGAAACAACGCCATTTTTTTCATGTGGCCTCCTTGGTATGGCGGTAAGTATACCCCCTTTTGCCGAAAGGATCCATGCCCGGCCTCGCCTTTTGGCCGGCCCGCCAAAACTTGCAAACGCGCGAAAGGTGTGGGAAAATACCAGTTATGGAATTCAAGACCGACATACTGCCGGGGGGCGCGTCCGCCGCCACGCAGATCGAGGTCCTGGGCGATATTTTCCGCCTGTTGACGGACGGCACGGAATACGCCTTTCGCAGGACCGGGCACGGCCACCTGGAGCACGTCTACTACGGCGCGCGCCTGGACCGTCCGGACGCCGCGGCGTTCGAGGCGCTCGCCCCCAAGCGCACCGCCCAGGCGGGCTGCACCGTCGCCTACGACCGGGGGGATCCGCTGTACTGCCTGGACACCATGTGCCTGGAGTGGTCGGGCATAGGCAAGGGCGACTACCGCTATTCCCCGGCCGAGATCAGGATGCCCGGCGGGGATTTCGTCAGCGACTTTGTCTACGAAAGCCACGAGGTAATTGGCGGGGCCGTCCCCCCGGAAACGCTTCCCGGCGCGCGGGCTTCCGGGGAGTGCTCCTCCCTGTTGGTCCGGATGCGGGACTCGGCCCGCGACGTGCGCCTGACCCTTGTCTACACGGTTCACGGGGCCGCGAACGTGGTAAGCCGCCGCGCCGTGCTCGAAAACCGCGAGGACTCGCCCCTGGTGGTCCGCCGGCTTTTGAGCATGTCGCTGGACATGCCGGACTCGGGCTTCAGCCTGGTAAGCTTCGACGGGGACTGGGCCAGGGAGGCGCGCAGGCACGACCGTCCCCTGCGCCCGGGCGCGTTCATGAACGAGAGCCGGACGGGCGCGAGCGGCAACAGGCACAACCCCGGCTTTATCCTTCGCGAGGACGGCTGCGGCGAGGAGCACGGCAGGGCCTACGGCTTCAACCTTGTGTACTCCGGCAACCACCTTGGCCTGGTCGAGCTTTCGAGCCACGGCCTGGTGCGGGTGGGCCTGGGGATAAGCCCGCACTGCCTTGAGTGGACGCTGAACGCCGGGGAGCGATTCGAGACCCCGGAGGCCGTCATGGCTTTCAGCGACGGGGGGCTTAACGGCCTTAGCCGCAGCTTCCACGGTTTCGTCAACGACAACATCGTCCCCGAGTCCTGGCGGGGCAGGGATCGCCCGGTCCTGTACAACTCCTGGGAGCCCTGTTTTTTCAAATTTACCCAGGGAAGGCTTTTGCGCCTTGCCGGCCTGGCGAAGGGGCTGGGCATGGAGCTTTTCGTCCTTGACGACGGCTGGTTCGATGGGCGGGACAGCGACCGGGCGGGCCTGGGCGACTACGCGCCGGACCGCCGCAAGTTCCCCCGGGGGCTCGGGCGCTTCGCCGACAAAATACGCGCCAGGGGCCTGGGTTTCGGCATCTGGGTCGAGCCCGAAATGGTCAGCGAGGACTCCGGCCTTTACCGCGCCCACCCCGAGTGGGCGGTATCCGGGCCCGGATCCACGCTGGGCCGCAACCAGCTTGTACTGGACCTTTGCAACCCCGAGGTGCGCGACTACATAGTCGAGCGGGTTTCCCGGGTCATAGACGAGACCCGGGCGGCCTACGTCAAGTGGGACATGAACCGCCACGTCAGCGAGTTCCGCTCCCCGCACGTCCGGGGACAGGGCGAGTTTTTCCACCGCCAGGTGCTGGGCCTGTACGACGTGCTCAGGCGAATCTTCGGGCCCAGGCCCGGGGTGCTCCTGGAAACCTGCTCCTCCGGCGGCAACCGTTTCGACCTTGGGATGCTGTGTTTTTCCCCACAGGTCTGGGCGTCGGACAACACGGATCCGGTCGAGCGGCTTAAAACCCAGGGCGGCCTGTCGTACCTGTACCCGCAGTCCACGATGGGGGCGCACGTGTCCGACGCGCCGCACCAGCAGACCCTGCGGGACACCCCGCTTTCCACGCGCTACAACGTGGCCTGCTTCGGCTGCCTGGGCTACGAGATGGACCTGCGCTTTCTTAGCCGCGTGCAAAGGCGCGAGATAAGGGAGCAGATCGCCTTCTACAAGGCCCACCGGAAAACCTTCCAGTACGGCGCCTTCGAGCGGCTGGACGGCCGCGGGGCAGGCAGGGTCGCGTGGCTGTGCAGGGGGGAGGGGGGTGCCATAGCCGGGTTTTTCCAGACCCTCGCCGACGCGGGCGGCGGCCACGACTCCCTGCGGATCCCCGGCCTTGACGCCGGCCGGACCTACCGCCTTGGCACCAGGGCCCAGCGCCTGTACGTGAAACGCTTCGGCGGCCTGGTCAAGCACATACTGCCGGTGGCTCTGGATCCCGACGGCCTTGTCCTGCGGGTGGCCAACCGCCTGTACGCCCTGGCCGACTGCGTCGAAACCTACGAGTGCCGGGGCGACGCCCTTGCCGCCGGGATCCAGCTGAACAGCCAGTTCATGGGGAGCCACTACAACGACAGGACCAGGCTGCTTGGGGACTACGGGTCGAACTTGTACGTGATAAGCCAAAAGCGCGAGGGCTTGCGCGCAGGGTTCAGGTCCGGGCCGAAAGCTCCCTTTTAAGGTCCTCGGCCGTGTAGCCTTGGTCGATTAGGGCAAGCAACTGCCTGTCCCTTTCCTCGATGCCTTTTTCCCTGCCTTCTTCCCATCGGACTTCCAGCGCCGTGTCCATGTCCCACTCGGCCTCAAACATGTTAACGGGCTCTTTGGGAAAGGCCGGTAATCGTTTCCGTGTCAAGCCCGGTGATTTCGTAAACCTGCTCAATGGAATAACCCTTTGCCAAGGCGTTTGCGGCAACGGTTTCCACGCCTATCCCAACGCCCTTCTCCAAGCCTATCCCCATGCCTTTCTCAAACCCCTCTTCCTCGCGGACTTCCAGCGCCGTCTCCATGTCCCACTCGTTTGCGAGCATGTTAATCTCCTCCTGACTCATGTTTTCCCAGAACTCCCTTAGCAAACCGGCGTTCTTGCAGTCCTGTATCGCAAGCCTTATCGCCGTCTTCATCGCTTCCTCGCCGCCGGGCTTTTCGCCACGCGCCGCAAGCCCCTTCTCGTGTGCCCTTACCCGGGACACGAAATGCGCGTAGCCTTTCAGTTCCGCGCACGCTTCCAGTATACTACTATTTCGGCCTTCGTTGACGTTGTAGACGTCGATTTCCAGTTCCAGCGCGACGCCGTCGAAGCCGGCGACCCGCTCGAACGAGTCGGACAGCCGCATCTTTTTGCGGTCGGGAAACGCCGAGGCGCTGTTCAGAAGGACGATGAACCGGGGGCGGGCGTGTTTGACCAGCGCCTGTTTGTACACGGCCTTCTTGTCCGTGACCCCGTTTTCGAACAGGCGACAGACGTACTGTAGCATCCTGTACGGCATGTTCTCGTTGATCGTCGATTGGTGCTCGGCGACGACGACCAGGCCCCGGTTTACCAGGAAGGAAAGGTCGTTCTTACGGGGCGTCCACAGGGTTTCGCCCAGGGTGTTAATGACGACCTCGGTGTCCCGGGCGTCGTGGCATGTGCCGTGCACGGCGTTGTAGAGCGCCAGGGCCGATTTCTCGTTGCCAAAAATCGATCTGAAAAGGCTGTCCTTGTAGGCCATAGGCCCGCATGATACCGTTTTAGCCCCGGCGTGAAAAGGGGGGCGGCTGGGGGGCGTCGGCGACCGCGCCGGCGTTGGGGTCGGTTTTCGGGCCCCTGCGGTGGCCGGCCGCCAGGGTCCGGATCACGACCCTGATGGTCTGCAGCGGGCCTTCCGGCAGGACGGAAAGGTCGTCCAGGACGTCCCTGAAGCGCAGGTAGCGGGACAGGTCCTGCGGCTTGCGGCGCTCCCTGCCCGTCACCAGGTACTCGACCGAGAGTCCCAGGGCGTCGGCTATTCGCACCGCCTTGTCGGCCGGCGGCATGGACTGCTGGGCTTCCAGGTATGCGTCCAGGGCGCGCTTCCTTATGCCCGCCTTGGCCGCGAATTCCTTTCTTGTTAGGCCGATGTACTCCATCTCGGAGCGTAGCCTTTGCGAAAAACTTAGCATCCACGAAAAAAATATCATAATAACGGCGCAACACGCTTGACAAAACACATAATTACGTGCCACTATTTTTACAGCACATAATTATGCTACCGAGACGGCAATTATGTCCGGGCTGATTTTTCGAAAAGGGGGAGCCAGCGTGAACGACAAGGAAAAATACGACGAATGCCGCCGCGCCCCCCGCCGACAACGGATATACGGTCGCTAGCGGCCTGTATATATTCCCCGCGTTGCGGGGGCAAGATCAACGCGCGGCCGCCCGCCCGGTAGGTAGGACGGGGACCGCAAAAAGGAGTTCTTTGTTATGAAGAACATCAGAAAGCTGAAGTATGCGTGGATAGTCGCCATTCTGGCGATTGTCGGGTTTGCCTTCGTGTCGTGCGAGGGGCCCATCGGTCCCGCCGGCGAGAGGGGCGAGACCGGAGCCGCCGGCGATGCGGGAATTGCCGGGGACACTGGGAGTCAGGGACCGCAAGGGCCGCAGGGACCGCAAGGGCCGCAGGGTGGCGAAGGAAGCGTTGGGGGAGACGGACCACAGGGTCCCGCAGGGAGCTTAACCCCGGTCGTGGGGAAAGTGATGGACCTGACCGGAGCCTATGATGCGATCGGCGACTGCGTGCTTGACACGGACGCCAACAAGGAATCGGGCGTTATGGACGGCGAGTACAACCTGGTCGTTTCGCCGAACGTCGACGTCCTTTGGCTCACCGCGACAGTGGAAGGCTACGATGGGGAAGACCCGACGATCCCGACCGTGCTTTGGGTGTCCAGCGATCCTTCCGTGGCCGCGATCGATAACGTGGCAAGGGGTCCCGTTACGTTCGGGGAGCAAATTCGGGTAAGGATCGGCGGCGCGACGGGTTCCACCGCAAGGATAACCGCGACGGCCCTTGGCGGAGACACCTTTGCGGCGGTCTACGTGCTGGTAACGGCTGATAACTACAGTATTAACCTGTTTGGGATAACCGATGGCGATAACGTCGATATCTCCGAAGCCGGCTTTAGGAACGTGACGATATGGAACAGGGGCCTCAATGCCACCGGCGACCTGACTGTTACCGTGGACGACTATGACGCCTTTGTCGTGGGACCGGCCATCGTCGGCAGCGCGGGCATCGTCGGCGCCGCCAACAACAACGGCACTTTCACGATCGACAGTATCCCCTCTGGCGGGTTCGCGGTCTTCTCGGTAAGCCCGGTTTACGGCTTTTCTTACGACGGGACCTTTACGTCCCTTGTGTCGGTGGACGGTGATGAAGTGGCGGCCTACTTTTACGTAAGCTATGACTTCGGCGACGTGGTGATCCCCGGTCCCGACCCCTGCGATTGCGATCCCGCCGTCCAGCCCTGCGTGGGCTGCGACTGCTACGATGACGGCTGCGAAGCCGCCTGCGCGTGCGTTCCCGCGGTGACCCCCGGTCCCGACTGCGACTGCGA
>WQRP01000034.1 GCA_009786675.1 Treponema sp.
ATACCCTCGACGCATTGTATCTGAATTCCGCTATTGATAATGCGGGCAATGGCCTGGATTCATATTGCGGGAACACTTCGACGACAAGAAAATTTTCCCTGTTAAAATCGATTAAACCCAGGCTAAGGGGCACATGAACCGCCATCGTCTGACCCGTTGAATAAGCCCCGTCTATATCAAGCCGCAGCCCTTTTTTATAGATTATAATGTCGTTTATACGGATTGTCACGGGCATGGCAAACCGATCGATGTATAAGGTAAGGTTTCTATCCGCAAAGTAATCCGATATGGTGAAATAAGTTTTGAACACATGGTAGTTGTCGCCGCTTGTCGTGTTGCGAAGTCTTTCCCCGTGATAAGGCACAAAGCCCGGCAGGTCAAAGTTATTCGCAAGCATCCGTTCCCTGTCGGCAGTCCTGCCCGAAAAAATAAGGAAATTTCCTAGATCCAACCTGGACATTCCAGGGGCAAGATTATTCGAGGCAAAAGCCTGCAGGGCTGCCACAGCCAGAAAAGCAAACACAATTATTAATTTACGATATACCATTTTATTCTTCCCGATTCCAGTTTTCAGGGCGGCAAATGACAGATTTTATGCCCAATGCGCCAGATAATTGTAGTGTATTTCAAAATGCACGTCAATACATGAAAACACCTGGTAGTGCAAACGCCGGCCATGTGGTTCCGCTGGAAAAAATGATAAGGCAGTATTACAAGGTTCGTGGCTGGGACGCGACGGGGGGTGATTTGCTTAAATAGACGATCGCAGGACAAACGTCAAGGCATTTGTCCGTGTTCATAGTCTATTTTGGAATTCCCCCACTGCGATTTTTGTGGCTGACATTTTGCGATTCAGGGTCATGGCCGACCAGATCCCGTGACTTGTTTATTTCGATTGCTTCTGTAAGTTGTTTCACTTGTAAGACAATGTATTCCTTGAACGGCTTTTCCAGTTTGGCGAAAATCTCCAGGAGCTGGCTTAATTGGATGTCGGCTAGGTCGTCGCTGAACATCTCGCCCTTTCCCTCCAGAAGGTACTCCCTGGTTACCCCGTATTGGGAGCATATTAGGGCGATGATTCGATCGTTTACCTTTCTGTTTCCGTTTTCGATGTTGGAAAAGTACGTGTGGCTTACGAAGATACCAGTGCAGAAGTCCTTTTGAGTCAAGCCTAGGGCTTCCCTGACTTTTGCGATTCTGTCCTGTATGGTATCGGCCATTTCCCTATCCTATCCCAAAAAAACGGCAAAAACAAGATTTGTTCCGTGGCTATGAAAAATCGCTTGACAATATATTCTATGTTCTGGTATTATGAACTATTGAATATATAAAGGATGGCGAGGTGGACAAGAAGAGCGAAGGCGTGTCTTACACTTTTACAAAAGGCTACAAGAAACTGCCGGTTAAAAACAGGGCTGGTATGATAAGGACGGCGAGAAATCTGCTGAAACAGCAGGATGAGGACATGGAAATGCTTGCGTTTGCTTTGTCGCTTTCAGTTGGGGAACGGAAGGGAGCGAAATAAAATCGCCTTCATATCGGGATTGTCGCCTGTAATGTCAATTGGGGGGATACAATATCTCTCGATTCCTGCTGGTTCAGGGGGGGGTAATTATGTTGGTAGATATATAAGAGTTATGCGACATAAAATCTGAACTGGTTCGGAATTTATGAAATTAAACGCATAATATTACTTTGTTGCCGAAGTAAAGGAGAAAACAATGGCTAACAAAAGGTTTGGGTTGGGAATGCTGGTAATGGTAATGGTACTGGTATTCGGAATGGCGGTTACTGGGTGTGTTCATGATCCTGATCATGGCGGGCAATGGGCACAGATTAATGAGACCCTGCCAAATGTTGAAATGACAGGAGATTGGACGGCACTGAATGTCGAATTTGATGGCAATGCAATAGAGCTTTCCAGACCTAGCGGTACTGCAGGATCTTTGGACGGTGTATGGACGGGGACACATGATGGCACTTCAATAGTAGTCACCTTTACTGGTACAAACTGGATAACGAGGGACACTGCTGGCAATGAAATGGCAAGAGGTACCGTAACTATTTCTGGCTCAAATGTAAGCATTACAATAACGCACTTAATGGTTAGTGGTGGTGCTCCTGGGGAAGGTGAAGTTCCTCCTGGGGCAGATGGTGCTCCTGAGGATGCAGATGGCCCTGACTTTGACGTAGAGCATCCTGGTAGTGGAGCAAAAAACATGGTTGATTATTTGACATTTCCGATAATGCTTGGTACACTTGCCACCGAGGTAACACGCCATGAAATTGAGCTTCAGAATAACGATGGTCATAGGGATCCTAATCTTTGCGAGCACTCTTTCTATTTCCCTGTTCCTGGTGACCTTTACGCGGGGACAGCTTATATCTTCGGCGGACAGGTATCTGTCCCAGCGCGCGCGGGAGGTCTCGATGGAGGTCGGCGGGTTCCTGGAGGCGATCTGGTACAGAGCGGAAACGCTTGCCAACGTCCTTCGGCAATACGAGTATATAGAGGCGCATAACAGGCGCAACTTTATAAACGGGGTGCTGGAAAACACCGTGCTGGACACCCCGCACGTTCTGGGAGCCTGGGCGGTTTTCGAGCCGGGCACCCTGGACGATGGGCGTTTCGCCCCTTTCTGGTTTAGGGACGGGGCGGCGGCAAGCGTGGCGGTTCGACCCGACCTGGGGGATTACGGGCGGCGCGCAGGGGCGCTTCTGTGTCCCCGGTTTTTAAGGGTTGGCGGCCAGGACGTGCTGGTTTCCACCATATCCATGCCCATAATCGTGGACGGGCAGTTCAGGGGCGCGGTGGGCTTGGACATTTCCATGGATCGCATCCAAGGGCTTGCCAGCGCGAACCTGCCTTTCCCTGGATCGATGGCCGCCGTGTTCAGCAACAGCGGGATAATCGCGGCGCACTTTATTCCCGGTCGCCCGGGCGGGGACATGCGCGAGACCGAACGGCCGATGGCCGGGGATCAGCTTGAGGACGTAATCGTTGCCATTGAAAGGGGACTGCCTTTCAGTTGGACGATTTTCAATCCGGGCATTCAGGACACCCTACAGGTTTTGGCGGTTCCCATACGGGTGGCCAGCTCGGACACCCCCTGGTCGTACGTGCTGGCGTATCCGATGGGCGAGGCCCTGGCGCCGGTAAGGACGATGCAGTGGATGGCCCTTGCGATAATCGCGGCGGTGTTTCTGATCACCATGGTGATTATGCTCTTGCTTGCAAGGTCGGTGACCAGGCCGATAGTGCGCGTCGTGGACAACCTTAGGGACATATCCGAGGGCGACGGCGATCTGACCAGGGTTCTTCCCGAGCGCGGCAATGACGAGATCACCCAGCTTTCCCACTACTTCAACCTGACGATAGGGAAGATCAGGGGCATGATCGTCGTCATCAAGGAACAGGCGGACGAGCTGGCCGACATAGGCGGCGAGCTCGCCAGGAACATGACCCAGACCGCGTCGTCGATGACCCAAATCGTCGGCAGCATCCAGGGCGCCAGGGGCAGGATAGCCAGCCAGAGCGCCAGCGTCGCCGAGACCAACGCGACGATGGGGCGGATAACCGCCGGCATCGACGGGCTGAGCGGGCATGTGGATCGCCAGTCCGGCGCGGTGGCCGAAACGTCGTCCGCCATAGAGGAGATGCTTGCCAACATTTCCTCCGTTACGGCGACCCTGGCAATGAACGCCAAGAACGTGGGCGCGCTAAAGGAGTCGGCGGAGACCGGCAAGTCCAGCCTGCAGGAGGTGGCGGCGGACATTCAGGAGATTTCCAAGGAGTCCGAGGGGCTTCTGGAAATCAACTCCGTGATGAAAAGCATATCGAGCCAGACGAGCCTGCTTTCGATGAACGCCGCGATAGAGGCGGCCCATGCGGGCGAGTCCGGCAGGGGCTTCGCCGTCGTCGCCGACGAGATCCGCAAGCTGGCGGAATCCTCCGGCGGGCAGTCCAAGACTATATCGGTGGTGCTGAAGAAGATAAAGGACTCCATCGACAGCATCACCTGGGCGGCGGACAATGTCCTTAACAAGTTCGAGGCCATCGACAGCGGCGTAAGGGCGGTTGCCGAGATGGAGGAGGTTATCCGCAACGCGATGGACGAGCAGGGCCACGGAAGCAGGCAGATTTTGCAGGCGTCCGGACAGGTAAGCGAGATAACCAGGCAGGTAAAGGGCGGGTCGGAGGAGATGCGCGACGGCAGCAAGGGCATCATCCGGGAGAGCAAGAACCTTGAGCGGACGACGCGGGAGATAACCCTTGGCATGGACGAGATGGCCTCCGGCGCGGACGAGGTCAGCAGGGCGGTGAACAGCGTCAACGAGCTTTCCGGCAGAAACCAGAGGAACATTTCCGTTTTGGTGGAGGCGATTTCCCAATTCAAGGTTTGAGTTCTTGCGCGTAAGCCGTATTTGCGCGGCGTGCTTCCGGATCCGCGCCAATGGAACCGCCAGGCATTGAAACTCCCCCGGGTGCGGTGTATACTGCTGTGGAACCATGAGCCAAACCCGCAAAACCTTGGCGCTACGCCTCGCAAAGATCGCCGCCGCAGTTTCCCTCTGCCTCCTTGCCGCGCACCTGTTCCTTCGCCTTACCCCGTACCCGGAACTCGATGCCTTCCAAGCCCGCTCCTATGGTTTTGCCGTGCACGACCGCAACGGGCGGCTGCTGCGGGTGTTTCCGGCACAGGACGGCGTAAGGCGCGAGTGGGTGCCGCTGGGGGAAATCCCGGCCGGGGTTCTGCGGGTGTTCGTTCGCGCCGAGGACAGGCGTTTCTTTCTGCATCCCGGGGTTGACCCCGTGGCGGTCGCGGCGGCGGGCGTTCGCAACCTGCGGGCGGGGCGCACGGTGTCCGGCGCGTCAACCATCACCATGCAGCTTGCCCGGATGGTGCGCCCGCGCGAGCCGGGGATGCGGGGGAAAATCCGCGAGGGCTTTGACGCGCTTCGGCTTGAGGCGCGGCTTTCCAAGGACGAGATTCTTGAACTGTGGATTAACAACATTCCCTTCGGCAGTAATATAGAGGGGCTTCCCGCCGCCGCCCGCGCCCGCTTCGGCAGGGAGCCCGCCCACCTCGACGATGCCCGCGCCGTTCTGCTCGCGGTGATCCCCCGCAGGCCGGCGCTGTTCGACCCGGCCAGGGAACCCGGGGTGGCGGTGGGCGCGGCCTTGGCTCTTTCCCGCAGCGTCGGGCTTGGCCTGGACGAGGCGACCCTGGCGGAGGCCGCCGCCGAGGCCTCCCCCCTGGTGCTTGCCGAGGCCAAGCGTCCCTTTTTCGCGCCGCACTTTACGAATCGCGTGGCCGGGCTGGGCGGGGGGGCCGGGCGGGTACGATCCACGCTGGACTTGGACTTGCAGCTTTTTGCCGAGAGGCGGCTTGTATCGGAACTTTCGCTGCTGCAGGCCAACAGGGTGAACAACGGGGCGATCCTGGTGATCGACAATTTTTCCGGGGCGGTTCTGGTCTACGTGGGTTCGGCGTCGTGGTTTGACGACGCGGCCAGCGGGCAGATCGACGGGGTTACGGTGCGGAACCAGCCCGGTTCCACGCTGAAGCCCTTTCTGTTCGCGCAGGCCCTGGAGAACGGCTTTTCGCCCAACGACATCCTGCCGGACATCCCCACCGTTTTCGGCGGCGGCGAGGCGTACAGCCCTACGAACTTCAACCGCCGTTTTCACGGGCCGGTGCGTTTCCGAGTCGCGCTTGCCTCGTCGCTGAACATACCCTCGGTTTACGTCCTTGAGCGCCTGGGGGTCGACGCCTTCGAGGAGTACCTTGTAAGGCTCGGCTTCGATTCCATCGCGGAAAGCACGGTGGACCACGGCCTTGGGCTCGCGCTGGGCAACGCCGAGGTGACGCTGGAGGAACTTACCCGGGCTTTCGCGGTGTTTCCCCGGGGCGGGCGGACGCTGGAGCTGCGCTTTACCGAGTCGGATGTGCGGCCGCAGTCCAGGGCGGTCATGTCGGAGTACGTGTCGTGGCTCGTTACCGACATCCTGGCCGACGGGCCAAGCCGCTTCCTTGGTTTCGGGCAGGCGCAGACGATGGCGACGGCCTTTCCCTCCATGTTCAAGACCGGCACGGCGAACCAGTTCCAGCACATCTGGGCTTTGGGGGCGAGTCCCCGGTATACCGTGGGCGTTTGGATGGGGAACTTTTCCGGGGAAACCGTTATCGGCAGGACGGGCAGTTCCATCCCCGCCCGGATCGCCTCGGATCTGCTTTACGCGCTGGAGGCGCGGCGGCTTGAAAGCCCGGGCGGCACGACGGCGCGGTTTCCCCGGGCGCCCGACACCGGGAACCTCCGCGAGGCTAGGATCTGCTCCCTTTCCGGGATGGCCGCCTCCCCGGCCTGCCCGGGCGTGGTGCATGAATGGCTTCTGGCCGGAACCCCGCTGGGTTCCTGCACCTGGCATCTCCGGCGGCAGGTCCAGGGGGAATCCCCGGAATGGTCGGGCGACGCCCCGGAGTTCCCCCCGGAGTTCCGGGCATGGCTGGCCGAGCGCTTCCGGCGCGGCACGGTGGCGGCCGGGGATTCGCGCATTCGGCTCCCGGTCTCCGGGTCGGTGTTTCACTTCAACCCCTCCCTCCCGCCCGAGTTCCAGGCCATCCGGGTGGAGACCTCCGGCTTCGACCCCGGCGCGCTGGTCTACGCCAACGGTGTCCTGCAGGGAAGCGTGAACTACGCCGGGGTGTTCGCCCTTCCCCTGCGCCGGGGGACGCACCGCATCGTGGTGGATGACGGGGCCGGATACGACGCTGTTGAGATTAGCGTTCGATAACTTGCGTGGCTTGCGCCGTTCGGTATACACTTAGCCATGGACAAGGGGATTTTTCTTGCGGGCAACGCTTCCGCCCTTTTAAGCGCAGTCGAGGTTGAGGTGGCCAAACGCGAGGATCGCTATGCCGTTGCCGCGATACCGAACCGGTTTTTCGGGCAGGGTAAAAATCCCCCCGTCGCGGACACGGTTCAAGGCGCCCCTTCCAAGGAAACCCCTGACGGGGAATCCGCCGGCCGGGAAACCCGCGTTTCCCTGGACTGGAACCCCGGAAGCGCGGTTTCCGCCCGGGCCCTGGTTCTTGCCGCCGAAAACCGCCTTGGGCGCGTGGACGAGGCAATCCTGGTCTGCTCGCCTGCCCGGGCCCTCTGTGCCGCCGCCGATCTTAAGCCCGTGGATATTGAGGTGCTGGTCAGCGACCATGTAAAAAGCTGGTTTTTCCTTGCAAGGGAACTGATAGTCGGCTTTAAGGCCAGGGGGCAAGGATCCCTGGTTTTGGTCTATCCCGAAAATGGCGGCGGCAACGCCGGCGTTCTGGGGCTGGCGGCCTCGGCGTCCTTCCGCGCCCTTGCCCAGGGGCTTCTGGCCTCCGCGGCCGACGAGCCGTACCTTGTCCAGGGTTTTACGGGCGGCGAGGCGGGGAACGACACGGCATTTGCCAATTTTATTTTCAGGCAGCTTGATGACACAAGGCGGCGGGTCAACGGGAAGCTCCACAAATACGGAAAGGCCGGGTTCTTTAAGTAACGGTCTTCCCCTGGCGGTTAATCCCCCTGCCTGGCGTTTGCCTTTTCGTTGTACTCGGGAGGTTTCTAGTCTGTGCGAAAACCAATCGTTTTGGTCTTTGGGGGTTGCTCTATAAGATTGTTCAAGGCAATAATTATCTCGTTTACCCGTTTGTCGTTTTTCTCGATGTAAAGCATAAGGAGTTTTCGCAACTCGGAAATTTGCCCATCTGTCCCAGTTTGGGAAAGCACGTAATGCCTTAATTTAACAAAGGCCCGCATGATATTGATGTTTACGCCTACCGCCTTCGGGCTGTTCAAAACCGATGCCAGCATTGCCACCCCCTGCTCCGTGAAGGCGTAAGGTATGGAGCGTCTGCCACCGTGCTGCTTACTTGATATTCCATTTTGGAATGTCAAGTTTTCCCATTCCTCTTTGGTTAATTGGAACATAAAATCGTCAGGAAAGCGCTCGATGTTGCGTTTTACGGCCTTGTTTAGATTAAAGGTTTCAACTTCGTACAGGGCCGCAAGGTCACTATCGAGCATGACCTTTTGTCCGCGAATTTCGTGTATCATTGCTTGAATTTGCGCCAGTTCACTTAGGTTGCTTGCCACGTTCCAGAGTATATCTCGTGGGGAGAAAAGCGGCAATAGGTGGAATCGTGCGGCGGTCAGTCCCCCTGCCCAGCGTTTGCCTTTTCCTGGTATTCCAGGGTTAGGCGGATTTGTTTTAGGACGTAGTCCTGCAGCAGGTCGTCCAGTTTTTTGAAATTGCCGATTACTTCTTCCAGCTTGAAGTCCCGGTCCTTTTCGAACATGTCCCCCTTGCCGGTTTTCAGCCAGTTCTCGTTTACACCGTAGGTGAGGCAGATCATTTTGATGGTGCGGTCTGGAATCCCGCGGGGATTCCGTTCCAGTGCGCTCGCATTGGTCTGGCTTATCTTTAGGTTTTCGGCAAATTTTTGCTGGGTTAGGCCTAATGCCTTGCGTACCGCGACAATTCTCCAGCCTATCCCTGTGCTTTTATCCAAAGATGCCTTCCTATGCGTCCATATTATCAAATATCCGACTTTCTGGACAGGTTTTCCTTGATGGCAGTTGACATAATATCTGATTTTGCTTTATTATATAGCAAAATTAGGTGTAACAGATGGACGATATTTCTACAAAGTTGCAAGGCAAGGGAAATTCTCTGGAAGAACAGGAGAAACTAAAAGTTTTGGCCGCTGGCTTTAGGAAACTCGAGGACAGTCGGAAGGACTATATTCTGGAGCTGACGCGGAAACTGGCGGATATCCATTGCGAAGGGGGATACGGAGGTACGGCTTTTCAAAGGGTCGTCTTTCCTATCTAAAATATGACTTACGGAAAAGGAGTTTGGGATGAAAAATTCGGTTGTCCCAGTTTTGGCGGCGGTGGTATTGGCCACCTTTCTAGTGTCATGCGTTTCCATGCAGGACAGGCAGATGACTATGCAGGAAAGACTTGATACAACCATAGTAGGCACCGTTTCGACAGAGTTTACGTCTTTTCAGTTTTTGCATATCCATAACAGAAGGCAGTTAACGAGAAGGGCACACCGTGACTTGATGAAAATCGCGGAGCAACAACACGCAGGTATTATTGAGATAAGGAATATTCGTATTGAAGGCAGTGGATCTGGCTTGACGTTTTTATATAACGTTGCCATTCCAGTTCTAGTACTTGTAGGATCTGGAGTATTTTCTGAAGTAGAGGGGAGTGAGTTCTTGGTTGGAATGCTTTATGGGGGAATTCCCATTGCCCTCGGTATTAGTGTAATCGGCAACTTCCAACGAATAACCGTTACTGGTGACGTTGTCCTGCACGAAGCCAGGCCGGGCATTCCCGAGGCAACCGCGCCGGCGCACAGGGTCGATGTCGCCCTGAACAACGCCGCCGGCACCTTGGTTAACACAATACCCCAAGGCGCCTCCGTAGCCATCCTTAACGTGCAGTCGAATGATCTTTCGACCGCCGAATTCGTTATGGTCGGGCTGGAATACAGGCTCTTTGTCGCAAGAAGGTTCGTAATCGTCGATCGCGTCAGGCTGGACCAGATTCGCCACGAACAGCACCTTCACATATCGGGCGAGGTGGACGACGCCTCGGCGGTATCCATAGGGCAGATCCTTGGCGCGTCCATCGTCATAACCGGCAGCGTCGGCGACGACGCGATGGGCGGCTGGCTCGTACTAAGGGCGCTGGACGTGCAAACCGGGCAGGTAATGGCCATGGCGATGCAACGGTTTTGATACTGGTACGCGGCTGCCGCCTTTGGGTAAACCCGCCGGCGGCAGTAGCATGTGTGTCTAAGTTCCCCTTCTTGTATTTGTTTGATAGAAAATACAAGCCGCTTACTTGACAATCAGAATGTCGCGTAGTATGCTTTTTATACGGGCAATGCTTTTGCTGGGTTCGCCAACGGGTTTTCCCGCGCTACCGGCTTTGATGGTATTGCCCTTATTTTTTGCAAGCTCGCTGGCTGCAAATATGTCATGCACATAGAATTTATTGTCGTGCCCTTTTACCATCCTTAATCTGACAACTAAGATTTCATGCCTTTCCCCTATCCGGATGGGAGCAGCAATAAGCGTGTTTTTTATCGGTTTTCCCTCAAAATCATTGGAAAGATCAATGAGCCTGCCTTTTTCTATGGCATCTGGTATTGCCGGGAGGGCATCAAGTTTATTTTGGTATATCCTATGTTCGAAGCTGGCTTTTACGCCCGCTCGGTCAAAAACAACTTCGCCAATATCCGCTCTCCTAATCGTTTTACCACCAGCAGCCTCAATCCATTTCAGCGTCTCTTCTTTTGCCTGCCTGTTGTTCTCGGCTTTTATAAGGCCAGCCTCTACCGACTTTATTGGTTCTCCAAGAAGGAAGTCATGTATACTGATTTTTTCGTCGGCCGTAAGCCGTTTTTCCTTTAGGATGTCAAATTTTTCGTTCATATAATCGCATCAGCTGCATCAACCAGATGGAACTCCCAAACATATAGAAGCATATCTGTTTTTCATGGTTGCGTAAAGCCCTTGAAACCTAAAAACGATACCATGCAAACCCCCATGGCCTACAAAGACAGCCTTTTTAGATCGATTTTTGGCAACGAGAAATCGGCTACCCCTTCGCGTAACTTGAAACCCCCGCCAAAACAAGGTAATCTTAGCTTACGAGGGTTACATCAATGGCGAAGCTTAAATACACCTTCAAGACCGATACTTTGTTCAAAATGCGGCTCTGGAGATACAGGTTCGCAACGAGGGCGACGACTACCAGAACATGCCGCGCACGGTGATTATAAGCATTCTGGATTTCAACCTGTTCGAATGCGCGGAATTTCATTCGGAGTTTCGTCCTCTTGAGGCGACGCGGCACGAGCCCCTTTCGGACAGGATGAGTTTGCACTTTTTCGAGTTGCGGAAGGTGCCGGCGCAGAAAGGCCCGATGGACATGCTCCTTTTGTGGCTCTCGCTTTTCCGGGCGAGGACGGATGAGGATCTTGACAAGATAAAGGCACTGGGGGTACCGGAGATGGAACGGGCAATCGACGCATTCAACCAGATAACGGCCTCGCCGGAGTTTCTGGAGATTGAGCGGCAGTTGGAAAAAGCGCGACTAACCGAGGCGTCCGCGTTGCGCAGGTCGGCAACGAGGGCGGCGGAGAGGGAACGCATGAAGTGGCAGACCGTGGTTGCCGGCAAGGATGCGGAAATCGCCGGCAAGAATGCGGAAAACGAACGACTCCGCGCGGAAATCGAGAAACTTCGAACCGGGTTAAAGGACTGATTCTAGCAATCCGGACGCGACCTTACCGTGAGGCGTCGTCGATAATCTGCGAAGCCGTGGCGAAGGTAAATCCCCGGTCCACCAGATCCCGGTAAAGCTCCTTCAGCAGCGGGGCCAGCTCGGGCGACCAGACGTGGCCTATCATCACCGCGTCGCCCCTCCGCGACGCGATCCCCAGGCCTTCCTCGATCGCGCGACGCATCGAGGCGCGATCCTGATCGTTGTCGATAAAGACGTTGCGCTGGCCTATCGTTATCCCCATGCGCCGCGCCACGGCCGGGGCAACCGACGCGGCGGTCGTCTTGGAATCCAGGAAAGGTATGCCGTGTTCCCGGCTAAAGCCAAGCACGGTTTCCATTATCCGCTCGTCCGCGGTTATCCGCGATCCCTGGTGGTTGTTCATGCCGGCCACCGGACTCACTTCCGCAAGGTTTCGTTCCAGTATCTCCAGAATTTCTTCGTCGCTCATCCATAGGTAAATCGCGCCGGGACCCGGATCCTCCCCGCCGATCGCCTCCATCGGCTGGTGCAGGAACACCTCCATTCCGGCCTCGCGTATGCGCCTGGCGGCCTCGGCGGAATGGGGCAGGCCGGGCAGGACGGCGATGGTCAGGGGGCCGGGGAAGCGCAGGAACGGTTCCAGATCGTGCAGGTTGTGGCCCGCGTCGTCGATCACGAAGACCAGGGTTCCCCGATCCCGCCTTGGGGGCGGCTCCGGCGGAAGCGCGGCCACTATGGGGGCGGGCGGCATCGGTTCCCTAGTTTCCGGCTCCGGATCGGGCATCTCGAAATCTATGCCCTGCAAGGGGCGCGGCCTTATGTTCCGGACGTTAATCACCACGAGCGAGACCGCGATTGCGGCTATTATGATCGAGACGGTAAGCAGCGTTGCCTTCCACATGTCGGGGACTGCGTTTTTTGGCTTCCCGGTGTTTTTCGGATCCTTTTGCCTGGCGCTCTTTGCGGGTTTGGAACCCGGCGGCTTGCGGTGTCCGGTATTCTTGTCGTTCGCCCTTTGCACGTTTTTATTTTATCGGTAAAATGGGGGGTGAATTCAATAGGGGCGTAGCCTGGTCATTTGGTCGGTCCCTGGTATGGAGCGACAAATGATTGAATACGTGGTTCCCCAGAACATCGACGATCGCGTTCTGGCAAGGGCGGTTCGGGTTTTGGAGGGGGGAGGGCTGATCGCCCTGCCCACGGACACCAGTTGGAGCCTGGTCTGCTCGCTTAGGTCCGGTGCCGGCATAAAAAAGCTGCGCAGGCTTTCCGGGGAACGGGACGAGCGGCATTTTACGCTTTTGTGCTCGGACATTTCCCAGTTCGGCGAGCTGTGCAGCCTGGACAACACCCGTTTTCGCCTGATAAAGCGCCTTTCCCCGGGTCCTTACGTGTTTATCCTAAAGACGCTGCTCGGCACGGAGAAGGCCCTGGACATTCGCCGCCGCGAGGCCGGGGTTCGAATTCCCGGGCATCCGGTCCCGCTTGCGCTAATCGAGGCCCTGGGGCACTCCCTTTACTCGATAACCGCGAAAAGGTCGATGCAGGAGGACTTCGAGCCGGACGGCGAGGAGGACGGCGAGGGCGACGGCCTGCCGCCCATCCCGGAGGAGGAGCTTTTCGAGGGCGGCTGGGAGCTTGAGGGAATCGACGGCGTGGACATGGTCCTGGACGACAGCGAGGATCGCGATCGCGTTTTTTCCACGATCCTGGATCTGTCCGGGGAGGACGCCCGGCTGGTTCGCCTGGGCGCGGGAGCCTGGCCGGTCTAGTTTCGGGGGCGTTTCCCGGGCGACGCCGCGAAGGCCTTCTCGTTAAGGCCGTAGCCCTCGGTTCCCGTGTTCTCCTCCCCCGAGGGCTCGACGTGGACCACGATGTCGTAGACGTTTTCCACACGTTCCTTTATGGCGGCCTCCACCCTGCACGCGATTCCGTGCGCCTCGCGGACGGTTTTGTCCGGGGAAACCTCGATGTCAATGTCGATGTCCCAAAACCCGGCTATGCGCCTCATCCGCACGCGGTGCGGGCGCTCCGCCCCCTCGACCGACTTGACCGCGTCGAACACAGCCTTGTAGAAAACCCTGTCGGAACCCCCGTCCATAAGCTCCGCGTTCACCTCCAGGAAAATTCCCAGGGCGGACTTGATTACCCACAGTCCCACCAGAAGCGCGGCCCAGGAATCGATGACGCCGATTCCAAAAAACATCGAAAGCCCAAGCCCCGCCAGCACGCCCGCCGAAAGCAGGACGTCGGCGGACATGTTTTTCGCGTTCGCCTTTAGCATTGGCGAATCGGCCTTTTTGCCAAGCGCGTGCTGCGACCAGGCAAGCAGAATCTTTCCCGCGATTACGACAAGCGTTACTATAAGCGCGGGCGTCTCCGGCACCTCGCGTTCCGCGCCGAAGAGAATCCCCCTGCCCGAATTGATTATAAGCTGGGTTCCGGCAAAGAAAAGCATGAACGAGAGCAGCGCCGTGGCGATGGTTTCCGCCCTGCCGTGCCCCCATGGGTGGTCCTCGTCCGCCGGGCGGGAGATGATTCGCGCGACGGCCAGGGTCATGATCGCGATGATTACGTCCGTGGACGAGTCGATGCCGTTGCCGATCACCGCCAGGCTTCCCGCGTAAACGCCCGTCAGGATTTGGGCCACCGCAAGCACGGCGTTGCCGATTAGGGCGGCTAGCGACGCGGTTTTGATAAGGCGGGTTTTTCGGTCAAGGTCCTGTTCTACCGTCCGCGCGCGGGGATCCATTTGCCCAGTATGGCGCGAAAAACCGGTTTGTTCAAGGGAAGCTAATTCAACAGGAAGCGTCCCCGGCCGCCTGTTCGTTCATCTCGATGGATTTCGCGTAGAGATCGGTCTTGTCTTCAAAGGGAGGCATCGCAAAAGTAAACACCGTTTTCCCCGCCCCGTTGCTTATGGCGAAATCCCCAAGCTTTATGATATCCATGCCGATAAGCAGGTCAA
>WQRP01000035.1 GCA_009786675.1 Treponema sp.
CCGTAGCCCGTAGCCCGTAGCCCGTAGCCCGTAGCCCGTAGCCCGTGCTCGTTGCGAGGCGCGTGGTGATGGTGGTTCTACGCCCGTTTGAATCGCCGGTTCCATGCGCTTCCAAAACCTCTCTTTATGGGCGGCATCGGTTTTTGGAAGCAAGGCTTCGCTGCACGGCGTTGGATGATGCCCCGTAACTGGTATTATGACACCCGCGGATGTGCCTGTCAAGCCCTGGGTGGAGCAAACGTGGAAAACCGGCCGATCCTACCGCGCTTTTTCCAGTTCCCGCCACAGGATCCGCGCCGTCTCCCCGTCGTCCCCGCCGGCCATTACCCGCTTTGCGCCGGGCAGGGACGCGAAAAACGTGATCTGCCGTTTCGCGTAACGGCGGCTGTTTCTGGCGACAAGCTCCTGTACGCCGGCAAGATCGCGCGACAGGCCGTAGCCGTCCCCGTCGTCCACAAAGAATTCCCGGTAACCGATGGCGCGCAGGCCCGGATCTCGCGGGGTATAGCCGGATTCGTGCAGCCGGCGAACCTCGTCGGGCAGTCCCCGCGAGAACATGTCGGCACAGCGCTCGTCGATGCGCCGGTACAGTTCCTCTTTCGGGCGGAAAAGGCCGAGCACGACAAAACGGCAGCGGCCCCTGAACCCGTCGCCCGGATCCCCAGGCCGCGCCGAAACGCCGAAGGAGCTTAAAGGGCGGCCGGACAGGCGAAGGACTTCCAGGGCCCGCAAAAGGCGGTACTCGTCGTTAAGGTGGATCCGTTCCGCGCTTGCCGGGTCAAAACGGGCAAGCTCGCCCATCAGGGCCGCCGCGCCCTTTTCCCTAAGTTCCAGCCTTAGCGCGTCGCGAATCGCCGCGTCGCATGGCGGCGCCTCGGGCAGGCCAAGGACAAGACTTTTCAGGTAGAAGCCCGTGCCTCCGGAAACCACCGGAACCGCCCCCCTGCCCGCAACGTCGGCAATCGCGTCCATGGCCAGGCGGACGAAATCCCCGGCGTTGAACTGCTCGCAGGGATCGCGAATGTCTATAAGGTGGTGGGGAAGCCGAGCCCTTTCCAGCGCCGAAGGCTTTGCCGTGCCGATGTCCATCCCACGGTAGACCTGCATGGAATCCGCCGAGATAATCTCGGCATTAAGGGGACAGAGGCCGCCGGGGCCGAAAAGACGAAACAGTACGCCTGTCTTGCCCGATGCCGTGGGGCCAAAAAGCACCGGAACCAGGATTGGGTGGGATTTGCAAGCCATCGACTAAAACCGACTGCGACCGCGGCCGGCGGGAAACGCTATTCGGCTTCCAGCCGGAACTCGACTTCCTCGGTAAAGACCTGGCGGGCGGCGAGCGCGACCATTTTTCCGTCAAAGTCTTCTTTTGTTTCCATGTCCAACAGCATGGACAACTGGAAGGAACGGCGGGAAGCCGCGGCGGTTATCTCGTACATGTTTTTCTTGTACTCAATCAGTTCTCGCAGGGGAAAAATCATAGTACCAGTATACAGAAAACGCCGGGTTGTGTAAAGGGGCGATCGGCGGCGCGCTTCCCTTTCCTAATTCCGCGTACCGGTATATCCTAGCCCCTAGCCATGGAAAAAACCGCAGGGCAGGCCGAAATGCTCGCAAACCGACTAAGAAAACGTATGCGCCATCTTGGCAAATGGGCCAGGCGCACCGGCGCCGGCGCGTTCAGGCTGTACGACCGCGACATTCCGGAGATCCCCCTGGTGCTGGACGTTTACTCCGGCGACCCCCACGTCGTCTCCGGCGCGCTGTACAAGCGCCCCTACGAAAAGGACGAGGCCGAGGAAAACCTGTGGATCGATGCCATGCGGGACGCGACCGCACGGGCCCTGGGAATCGAAAAAAGCGGCGTGATTATCAAGCTAAGGCAAAGGCAGCAGGGACGGACCCAATACGAAAAAGTTTCCGGGCAAGGCCTAACCATGGAAACGCACGAGGGCGGGCTTAAGTTCAGGGTAAACCTGTCGGACTATCTTGACACCGGGCTGTTCCCGGATCGCAGGGCCATGCGGCGCATGGTAAGGGCGGACTCGCCGGGCAAAAGGGTGCTGAACCTTTTCTGTTACACCGCCTCCTTTTCGGTATACGCGGCCTCCGGCGGGGCCCTTTCCACGGATTCGGTCGATCTTTCCAACACTTACCTTGCGTGGGGGCGGGACAATTTCGCGCTAAACGGTTTCGACGCGGAAATACAAAAAAGGGAGGAATNCCCTGGCCGGGGCGCCCGCCACAGATTGATCCGCGCTGACGTTTCGGCGTTCCTGCGGGACGCGAACGCGGCAGGGCTTCGCTGGAACCTGATTGTCGTCGATCCCCCCGCCTTCTCGAATTCCACGATGACCCGGGGCGACTTTGATCTTCAGCGGGATTTCATGGATCTGCTGAAAACAACGGCCGCCCTGCTGGCCCCGGGCGGCAAGATATGGTTCAGCGCCAACGCCCGCTCGTTCAGGGGCAGCGCCGGCGAACTGGAAAGCGGCCTTGCGCAAAAGCTCCCTGGTCTTACGGTTACGGACATAAGCGGCAAGACCGTCGACGAGGACTTCAAGGGCAGGAAAACGCCCAAGGCTTTCATAATCGAAAGCCCGCCTACTCCTTGATGTTGTACTTTCTCCTGAACCGTTCGATGCGGCCGGCGGTGTCAACAAGCTTCTGCTTGCCGGTAAAGAACGGGTGGCAGGCAGAGCAAATTTCCACCTTAAGCCCCTTGACGGTGGAACGGGTTTCGATAGCATTTCCACAGACGCAGGAAATGGTTGTCGTTTCGTATTTCGGGTGTATCTTGTCTTTCATCGATCTTTCCCTTATTGGTCCCTCGTTTGTCAGCCCTTTGTTCAGTCCCCGGCGGAACCGGTGTTCATCGAACGCAGGAATGCTTCATTATTCTTGCTTTTCTTCATTCTGTCAACCAGCAACTCGATAATCTCGACGTCGTCCATCGAGTTGATTGCCTTGCGAAGAATCCATATCTTCTGCAGCTCGTCGTCGCCAAGCAGAAGCTCCTCCTTGCGCGTGCCGGATCTTTTGATGTTGATCGCCGGGAACAGCCTGCGGTCGGAAATGCGGCGGTCCAGGTTGATTTCCATGTTGCCGGTTCCCTTGAACTCCTCGAAGATAACCTCGTCCATGCGGCTTCCAGTTTCCACAAGCGCGGTGGATATAATCGTTAGGCTGCCGCCCTCCTCGATGTTACGGGCCGCGCCAAAGAAGCGCTTGGGCTTGTGCAGTGCGTTGGAGTCCACGCCGCCGGACAGTATCTTGCCGGAGGTCGGGACGGTCTGGTTATAGCCCCTGGCAAGGCGGGTTATCGAGTCCAGCAGAATCACAACGTCCCTTTTGTGCTCGACAAGCCGTTTGGCCTTTTCCAGCACCATCTCGGTTACCTGGACGTGGCGCGTGGCCTGCTCGTCAAAGGTAGACGAGATGACCTCGGCCCGGACGGTGCGCTCCATGTCGGTGACCTCCTCGGGGCGCTCGTCGATCAAAAGGACGATAAGGTACACCTCCGGGTGGTTCTTGGTGATCGCGTTGGCGATCTTCTGCATCATTATCGTCTTGCCGGTTCGGGGGGGCGCGACAATCAGCGCGCGCTGGCCCTTGCCTATCGGACAGAACAGGTTGATAATCCTTTCGCTTACGGCATCGGTTCCGGTCTCCAGATCCAGCTTGCGGTCCGGGTACAGCGGGGTAAGGTTGTCGAAGGGGATGCGGGTCTGGCCCACCGTGGGGTCGTCGTAGTTGACCGTTTCCACCCGAAGCATGGCGAAGAAACGCTCCCCTTCCTTGGGGCTGCGGATTTGGCCGTAGACGGTGTCGCCGGTTTTCAGGCCGAAAAGCCGTATCTGGCTTGGGCTTATGTAGATGTCGTCCGGGCCGGGCAGGTACGAGTTCTGCGGGCTCCGCAGGAACCCGTAGCTGTCCGGAAGGATTTCCAGCGATCCGTAGGCATAGATAATCCCGCCGCGCTCGGTATGCGCCCTAAGCAGGGCAAAGACGACCTCCTGCTTTTTCATGACGACCATGTCGTCCTGCAAAATGCCGTAGCAAACGGCAAGTTCCCGCAGATCCTTCATGTTAAGCCGGATAAGCTCGTTGATGGTCAGCCGGGGCTTGCCGTTGTCCTGGTCAAGCCTTGGCTCCGGCTTGCCGTACAGGTTGGGCATGGAGGGCAGCTTGGGAAAGGAAGGCAAGGGCGCGGAGGCGTCGACCGGCCTTTCCGCCGGATCGCCCTGGGGAGCCTCCGCTCCGTGATCGACGGGAACCTCCATTCCGGCGTCCATCCTGCCGCCGCCGGAATGCCTGCCGCCGGATCTGTGCCCTTCCGTGGAATAAGTCGCGTGGCGACCCCTGCGCGCCTCGTGCTGCGGGGGCGGCCTTTTCGTTCTGCGCACTACGACGCGGGCGGGTCTTTCGCCGGCGTCAGTTTCCAGGGCAAAAGGGAGATTTTCCTGCGCGTCCCCGTTTTCCCCGGCCGTATCTTCGGGATTCATGGTTTCCTCGTTTTCCGTAAATTTGGGCTTTCTGCCCCTTCGAATCATTCCCATTGTTTAAACCACCTATATGGATTGCCGTTTTACGCGCACCGCACCAAGCCGCGCGGCGAGCACGGCAATATGACTAGCATTTTTTGATTAACGGGCTCAACAAAAGGCCGGACACTGAACCAAAGTAACTTCTCTGGATTGATGTTACCATCGTAGCCCATTACCCACAATTTGTCAAGAGGCCGGCGATCCAATCTCGCCTTGCGCCCAACAATTTTTAGTCCACGGCGCTAGCCGCGAGGGCGAGCAATTCCTCCAGCACCGCGGCGGCGGCCTGCATCCGCACCTCCGCCCGGCTTCCCTGAAAGCGCATTTCCCTTTCCACCGCCGGCGATCCGTCCCGCGACGCAAGCGATATCCAGACCGTCCCAACCGGCGCGGCGCTCCCGTCGCCCAGCGGCCCGGCAAGGCCGGTGACCGCGGCGGAAAACGACGCGCCGGCCTTCCGCAGGGCACCAACGGCCATCTCGGCCGCGACCTCCCTGCTTACCGGCCCGTGGCGCGAGACAAGGCCGCCGTCCAGGCCAAGCATAAGTTCCTTTGCCTTGGGGGAATAGCACACGAACGATCCCCACAGAACCGCCGACGCCCCGCTTACACGCGCCACAAGATCGGACACCAGGCCGGCCGTGCAGGATTCCGCGAGAACCAGGGTGCGCCCGCCTTGGGCCAGAAGCCCGACAAGGCGCGTCGCCGCCGACGCGGCCCTTGCCTCCGAATCCCCGAACAGCCCGGCCATTTCGGCTAGCCGCCCGCGCGCGCCAGCTCCGCCTTGATTTCGCCGACGGGGCGGGAAAAGATTTCCGGCTCGGCGTCGGCCCCGGTCATGCTGCATTGTCCACGGAACAGAACCCCGTCGGCAATCCGCAGCTTGGCCGCCACGACGTCGCCCTGAACCGTGGCCCCGCTCATCATGTCAACCTTGTCAAGGGCGAAGACGTTCCCTATGACGGTACCGTACACGGTAAGCGAGCTTACCTCGATACGATCCGCGTCCACGACCGCGTCCTTGTCCACAATCAACGCGCCGGAGGCCTCGATTGTCCCCTTGAACTTTCCCCGCACATGGAGCGTCTCGCCGAACCTGATATGCCCCCTGAAAACCGTGCGTTTACCAAGGGTTACCACCGGAGCGCCCTTTCTTTTGCCTTCCTGCCTGGACATCGCTACCGCTGTTCCTGCCGAAGGAATTTAAGGGCCTCTTTTTCCAGGGTGGAGATCCCAATCTCGTTCTTTTTAAGGTCCTCCCATTCGGAGACCGTCCTGCTGACCCTGGAATCCAGCCTCTCGATAAGCTCGCGCATTTTCCCGGTCTTGCCCAGGATTTCGTCCGAGGCCCCTTTCTCCAGATCGTCTATGCCCCTGGCGAAGTCCGAAAGGGTCTGCCGCATGTCGCGGTTCAGTTCCTCGGCAAGGCTAAGGCGGGACTCGCGCATCGCGACCTGGGCGAAAAGCTCGCGGGTCCGCAGTATCGACTTTATCCGCGCCAGCACCTCGGAAAAATTGAAGGGCTTGGTTATGTAGTCGTCGACCCCAAGCTCGAAACCGGCAAGCTTGTCCTTTACGTCGTCAAGGGCCGAAAACATGATGATGGGAATGTCCCGGTACTTGGGGTCTTCCTTCAGGGTCTTAGTCAGCTCCCAGCCCGACATCCTGGGCATGATATTGTCAAGAAGAATAATGTCAGGGTGGAACTCCTTCAGCTTTTCCAGCGCGTCCAGCCCGTCGGTGGCCTCCCCCACCGCAAAGCCGAGCTTGCTTAACATTAGCTGGAAAAAATCCAGGTTCACCGGGTCGTCATCAACAATCAGTATCTTGTTTCGGGCGTTCATTTCTTCCTTCTTTGTGGGTCTTCCGATTTTGCCCCGGGAGCCGCAGTTTGGCTTCCGGGGAGCTTTTTTATTATACACAATACGGCGCCAATAATCAATAACAAGGCGGCGGCGAAAGCAAAAGCGGCCCCCAGAAAATCCCCAAAGCGGGTGTATATCGTGGTGCGGTCCCTTACGATCGGAACCGAAACGGTAAGCCACGCCTCGGCAAACGGGGGCGCCATGGCGACGATCCTTCCGTTGGGGTCTATGCCGGCGGTCTGCCCGGACGCCGTGGAACGGACCGCGGACCGCCTGTTCTCGATCGACCGGAACACCGCCATTCCTAGCTGCTGGTTCTGCGAGGAAAGGCTCCAGGCCCAGGCCTTGTTGGAAAGGTTGACCAGCACCTCCGCGCCGCGCCTGACGAACTCCCTGGAAAGGTACCCGTAGGAATCCTCGAAGCAAATCGAGGTGGAAAAGTAAAAGCCCGGGCCGGGGAACACGGTAAACTCGGTCCCCTGCTCCCAGAAATGGGTGTCGGCATCCCTAAGCGCGCGGTAAACGCCGGGGAACCGGTCCCTGAACGGGAAATGCTCGGTAAACGGCACCAGGTGTATCTTTCGGTAGACCCCGGCAATCTCGCCGCCCTCGAAAAGCAGCGCGGCGTTGTAGCTGACGCGGAAATTTTCCCGGGGATCGGGGTTCCTTGCGGGATCCCTGCGGCTGTCGTCGTTGCCGATTACGAAGGGCACGTCCTGCAGGGCAAGGTAGTCCAGCAGATCCCTAACCAGCAGCCACGACTGCGGGTGCAGCCGGTAGGTCCGGTGCCAGTGAACGCTGGAGACAAAGGCCGTCTCGGACCAGACCACCATGTCCGGCCTGGGGTACGCCGCCAGGGCCTCGTCCGAAAGGCGGGTAAGGGTCTCAAAGTTCCTGCGGTGCGCCACTATGTCCCCACGCCAGGGATCGGTGTTGTGCTGTATAAGAGCGATGTTCGCGTGGGGAGCGCCGGAAAAATCCGACGGAACGGCAAGGCCGTAAACCAGCGTGGCCACAAAGGCCGCAAGCCAGCCAATCGCGGAAACCCTTTCCGCGCGGAAAAAAACCGCTATCCTGCGCGAGGCCTTGCGGGCCAAAACGGCCGGCAACCGCGGACGCGGCGAACCCTCCGGCGGCAAGACCCCCGCGGGCGTGCCCCCGCGCCCCAGGGCCGCCCCCAGCCAGGCGGACGGAAACACCACAAGCGCGGAAACCCCCCACACGCCGAATATGTCGGCAATCTGGATCAGGGGGATCACGCGCCACTGCGAGTACCCGGTTATCCCGTAGGGATAGCCCAGGAAACCCAGGGTACGGACATACTCGTAGGCAAGCCATATTACCCAATGGGCAAGGTAGGCTCTACGCGGGAAAAAGACGATGGCAAGCCTTAGCACGAAAAAGAGCAGGGCCATGTACAGCATGTAAACGCCGTGGACGATAATCCCCGCCAGGGGATGAAAGTCCGCAAGCCAGTAATTAAAAAGCAGATAGGCGGTATAGCCATACAGAGCCCCCCACAAGGCGGAGGCCCCAAGGCTTACCCTATACAGCAGAAAAAACACGGGAACGTATGCGACCCACGCAAGGAAGGGGACGCCGTTTTCGATTAGCGGGTTGGGAAAGGATCCGGCAAAAAGAAGCGCGGCAAGGGCCGTAAGTCCAAGGCCGGCAAGAAACGGCCTAATCATACGCCGGGATCCCCGGCGACCGCGCCCGCGTCGCCTTCGACAATGCCCCGCACGTCCCGTTTCAGATCCCGCCCCGGACGGAAAGACACAACGCCATGGGGACGCACGGAAACGGCCTCGCCGGTCCTGGGGTTGCGCGCGCCGGAACGGGCTTTCCGCACCTTTACCTCGAACGTGCCGAAGCCCCTAAGCTCTATGACATGGCGCTGCATCAGGGCGGACTTAATCTCGTGCACGAAAAGATCCAGCATCGTCCCGATTTCCCTGCGGCTCATCCCCGTCTTGCCGTACAGCGAGCCAACGAGATCGGCCTTGGTGAATTTTCTTTCCGCCATACCCCTCCCGCCCAGGCAGGACGTTACTGCGCCGCTTTCAGGGAATTGAAGAATTTCTGCATTCTGGATTTTTTCCGCGCCGCCGCGTTTCTTTTTATGATGCCCTTCCGCGCCGCCGTGTCAATCTTCCTGACCATTTCCTTAAGGGCGGCCTCGGATTCGGTAATACCGGTGTCCTTTTTCTGCGCCAGCGTGACAAATTTCTTGACGCTGGTCCTTACCGCGCTCTTTACCGCCTTGTTCTGCATCCTCCGGACCTCGCTCTGCCGGTGGCGCTTTTCCGCCGAACTCTTCTTCTTTGCCAAAGGGAACCCCCAATAATAAATTCATCACTGACCCACGCCTACCGCGAGCCTCTTGCCTGAGAATAACAACTTTCCGGGGCCGGTTACCCGCCCGGATACGGGTCTTTACTTAAAATCCGAGGGGCGGCGCTCAAGCCGCTTGCATTTCTCGCATTCCGCGACGTTCTTGACTTTGCCGCTCTCGAAAAGAGCCTTCATTTTGACCTCGCCGCCGCAGGAACAGAAAAATTTCTGGGACGCGCTCGAGGTTCGGCTGTTTTTACTGGCCTGGGCCATGGTTTCTCTCCTTGCCGGCTGGCCGGCTATGCCACAAGGCTACCCCGAAACCCCGGGGAATGTCAACACCTAGTCGTGCGACGGGTTGGCCTTTACCCTGGCGATGGCCTGGGCTACCGCCTGCTGGACGCTTTCGGCGTATTCCTGGTCGCTCATCGCCTGGGCGGCGTACAGCGTGCCCAGAAGCGAAAACCTGTATATGGGCTTTACCGCATTGAACGCCATGGCCGCCATGTCCAGAACGCAGTCGCTGCAGCGACAGAATTCCTCGTCGTCGTCGCCCTGAAGGGCTAGCTGTTTTTCCAGTTCCTGCAGAACAAGCTGCTCGGCCTCGTTTTTCAGCTGACTAAAATCGTACTTATCCGCAAATGCCATGTATACCTCCGACTAGTATAATTATATACAGGACGACGCCTTTTTTCAATTTGCCGCGGCCGAAAAACCCGCCGGCTCAACGCGGCCTTTGGGGCTCCTCCTCGCGGAACTTCGTGTACTTCGACTGCATCACGAGGTTTATGTGCCCCACCGGGCCGTTCCTCTGCTTCGCTATGATAAGCTCCACGGGAATGCCCTCCATGGGCTGCGCCTGTTCCTCCTCGCCCTCCTTTTTCCCCTTGTCCTTTTCGGGCGGCTTTCTATGAAGGAACATGACCAGATCCGCGTCCTGCTCTATGGAACCCGAATCCCTTATGTTCGCAAGGGTGGGCGGCTGGCTGTGCCCCGAACGCTCCATTTCCCGGTTAAGCTGGCAAAGGACCACAATGGGGATCTTAAGTTCCCGCGCGAGGCTCTTGATGTTGCGGGAAATCTCCGACATCTGCTCGTGGCGCGGCAGCATGGGGTTCTCGTGGCCTATAAGGCCAAGATAGTCGATGAAGATGATCTCCACCTCTTCCTTGGAGCGCAATTTTCGCGCCTGGGAACGAAGATCGCGGAGCCTCATGTTCGGCTCGTCGACTATGAAAAGCCTGCTCTCGCTCATCACGCCGACGGATCTAAGGATGTTCCTGAAGTCCTCCGGCTTGATGAACCCGTTCTGCATCTTCTTGCTTTCGACCATCGCCTCGCTGGAGATAAGGCGCTGGGCAAGGGCGATGTCGGGCATCTCGAGCGAGAAAAACCCCACCGAACGCTGTTCCCTGAACGCTATGTGGGAGGCCATGTTGAGGGCAAGCGCGGTTTTCCCCACCGAGGGGCGGGCCCCTATGACGATGAAGTCCGACGGCTGGAAACCCGTGGTCATCTCGTTCAGCTTGTCGAAGCCCGTGGAAAGGCCAGTAAGCGGGACCTTGGTCTTGTACACCTCCTCTATCCGGTCGAACGTCCGCCCCAGGACCTTGCTCAGCGACTCGTACTTGAATGCCTGCCTTTTGTCGCCAAGCTCGAAAAGGATCCTCTGTATCTCGTCGAGTATCAGAAACGGTTCCTTGGACTCGTTGTAGGCCTCCACCCCTATTTCCGAGGCCACCCTTAAAAGCGAGCGCCTAAGGGAATGATCCAGAACCGACCGTATATAGTATTCTATGTTCGCGCTGGACGGGATTACCGAGGTAAGGGAGGCGACGTAGGCCGCGCCCCCCGCCTCGTCCAGTTTCCCCTCCTTCCTTAGCTCCTGCACCACGGTCTGCATGTCCGGGCGGACCCTTTCGGAGGCGGTGTCCAGGCTTAGGATCGCCTCGTAAATCCTCTGGTGCGCCCTCGAGTAAAAATCCTCCGCCTTCAGGTGGTTCTGGTTCGCCGCCTCCACCGTGTCGGCGTCGAAGAGCATACTGCCCAGCGCGGCGCGTTCCATCTCGTCGTCATGGGGGGGTGTTTTATCCGGTGTCCTTGCCATTTTTCCCGAAAAAATTGATCGAAGGGCGTCCCGCAAAAACGGGGCGCCCGTCCTTCCCTACGCTTCCGCCGGCCCTTTTTCCGGTTCGTCCCCGGAAGCGGGCTCGGGTTCGGAAACCGCCGGAGCCTCCGCGACCGCCTCGTCAGTTGCGGGCGCCTCTCCGGAAACGGGAGCCCCGTCGGAAGCCGAGGCATCCCGGGAAACGGATTCGTCCATGGATCCCTCGTCCCTGCGACGGCGCGCCGGCCGAGCCGGGGCGCGGGGGGACTCGGTCTTTATCTCCTGGCCGATGACGGTAAGCTGGATTTCCGCCCTGGAATTCTCGTAGAGCCTTACGGTGGCCTTGTACTTGCCGACGACCTTGATGCTCGTCGCCGAAAGATCGATCCTCTTGCGATCGACGTCGAAGCCCTGCTTCCCAAGCTCGTCCGCCACCGTCTGGGGGGTAACCGCGCCGTAAAGTTTCCCGTTCGCGCCGGCCGGCATCGTCACCGAAATTTCCAGGTTTTCCAGCCGTTCCTTGATCCCCAGGGCGTCCTGCCGCTTGGCTGTCTTCCTTGCCTCTATCTCCCCCTTCCGCGCCTCGAACAGCTTTATCGTCTGGGGCGTGTACGGAAGCGCGATTCCCCTTGGGAAAAGATAGTTCCGGGCGTAGCCCCTCGCAACGTCCTTTACGTCCCCCTCCTCGCCCAGGGTCGCAAGATCCTTGTTCAAAATAACCTTCACGCTCATGCCAAGCTCCTTTGGAAAGCCGCCCCTAAAAGCCGCCCCCACGATTGATTTTCCGGCCGCCGGACGGCGGCCGTTTTTTCGGGCGCCGCGCCAGGCGGCTTCCGTCCCCGGAGTAGGGGCCGTCCCGGTAATCCATACAACTACGCCCTTTTTAAGTGGGCGAAGAATCCCGTCTCGCCGCCCGCATGGGAAGCCAGTTTTCGGCAATCCCAAGTACGAGCAACGCGCCCAGGGCCACAAAGTTAAGACCCGGGCTGAACACCACGATGACGAACAGCGCGCCAAGAAGCACGCGCAGCACCCGGGGAACGGGCCTGCGGGCAAGGTTGAACAGCACCACACCGCCCCCCTGGGCAAGAAACACCAGGGCGCACATGACCAGCAGGTTCCACGCGGCAATCTCCACGGCCTGCAGGGACAGCACCCTGCCGAGCAAAATCGCCGGAAGGCTTAGGGAAAAGAACAGTATCGTCCTTCGCGGGGCGAAAAACCCCGACAAGTCCCCGGCGCCCCCGGCCTTCCTGCGGAACAGCCTTGCCAGGGCAAAAGCCATCTGCCGGCTGAAAAACAGAAGAAAGACGGCCGAGAACAGCGCGCCCCCCCTTAGCGTTATCGCCACGACCATCCCGATAACCCGTTCCGCGTCGAGCGCCTGTTCCAGAACCGACTGCCTGACTGCATCCCCGCCGGCCACCGAGGCGATGTACGCCGAAACCAGCGGCTCGATACGCGGGGCAAGCGCGGAAAACCCGTCCCGCCCGAACCAGAGCGTCGTGCCAAGGAACATAAACGCCACCACGACGGAAACGACGACAAACCGAAAAAGCGTGCGAACCCGGGGAAAAGCCGGCGCCAGGCTCTCTTCCGGCAACCGCCCGGACACAGCCTGCCCCGCCAAGTCCACCCATGGGGGGTTACCGGCCATTACCCAGGTAAACCCCTTGGCAAGAACCAAGAAGTACAGCAAATCAAGGCCGACGCCCGTCCCGCCGCCCAGGGAAAGCGCCACCGCCAAAACCCCGTAGCCAAGCGCCGCCATGCCAAAGGCGATCCACGCAACGGCGGCGCCGTAGGCCACCGCCGAAAACCCCAACGGAACAAGAAAAAACAGGGAAAAGACCCCAAGTCGCATCATCACGACGCAGACGACCGCACAGACAATAGCCGGAACAAGCAGAGTCCTGTTGTCCCTGATCGTCGATACGACCCTGTCCATCGTAAACGGCGCTTAATCCGACACGAACGGAAGCAGGGCGATTACCCTGGCCTGCTTAATGGCCATAGCCAAGGCCCGCTGGTGCTTCGCGCAGGTCCCGGTGATTCGCTTGGGAAGTATCTTTCCGCGCTCGGTTATAAAGCGGCGAAGGGTGTCGGCGTCCTTGTAGTCGGCCTTGAGCTTTTGCACGCAGAACCTGCACACCTTCTTCTTGAAAAAAGGCTTGCCGCCCCGGCCGCCCCGACCCATTCTGTCGTCGCCGTCGCGGCCCTCGCGGATATCCGTCCCATGGTCGCGGCGATAGGGCCGTTCGCCCTCCGCCCCATGCTCCCGGCGGAAAGGCCTTTCGCCTTCCGGCGGCTGTTCAGGGGTGAAAGGCTTTTCGCCCTCGGTATTTTTTTCGTCAGACATAACTGCTCTCCTTGCAATAAATTAAAACGGAATGTCGTCGGCGAAGCTGTCCTCCGCCGGCCCCGACCCGCCCTGGGGCTGCCAGGACTGTCCCTGGCTTTGGGGCGCACTGTAGCCGCCGCCCCCCTGGCCTCCCGAGGCGCCGGGGTTCCCGCCCAGGAACTGGATATTGTTCGCGACAATCTCCACCTTGGAACGGTTCTGCCCATCCTGCTGCCAGCGATCCTGGCGAAGCTCGCCGTCAACGCCTATCATTTTCCCCTTGGTCATGTACTGGTGCACGGCCTCGCCGCGCCTGCCCCAAAGAACGACGTCGAAATAGCTAACCTCTTCCTTCCACTCGTCGCCGCTTTTGACGTTGCGGTTCACCGCGACGGAAAACTTGCATACCGAGGTGCCGCTCGCTATCGACTTGAGTTCGGCGTCCCTGGTCAGTCGACCGACCAGCGTCACGCGATTCAGATCGGCCATGGCCCTACTCCTCGATCCTCACGAACAGGTATTTGACAAGGCCCGGGTTAAGCTTAAACACCTTGTCACAAACGGCTATCTTGGCGGGATCCGCCTTCAGCGTGAACAGGACGTACTTTCCCCGTTTTCTCTTCTTGATTTCGTAGGCGAGATCGCG
>WQRP01000036.1 GCA_009786675.1 Treponema sp.
AGCTTTCCGGCAAACACGCTTCCGATTGTCAGTGTGGCAAGCAGAAGCGAAAAGGTAAGCCCGGCGGCGGCGTTGTCGCCGTCGAAAAGGCTGTGGGCTATGCCCGTCTGGAACAGGCTCCAAAGATACGCAACACCGATGATAAGTTGTATCGCAACCGCAGCAAGGACGGCAAAGATACCCTGTCTTTTGTTCAAGCCAAATCTCCTTGTTTGCAGGCTAGGAAGGCTTACTACATGTAAAGCAATTTGCAGGAAAAGTCAATAGCGACGAAATTTGCCAAGACTTTGAATAACCCGTTTGCCCATAACCTGCTGTTATTTAGACACGGGTTTTAAGGTTATGGGTGCAAAATCGCAAAAAAAAGCCGTGGAATACCACGGCTTTCTCTAGCGTCCTGCGGGATCATTCTTCCCCGGTGTCCCCGCGAAGGCCGTCAATAATCTCCCACGCCCGGTTCCTTACGGAAGTAACGTAGGGGCCTTCGGCCACGGCGAAAAGGTAATGAAAGGCGTTGTGGTTGGTAATCCCGCCGTCCCTTTCCGCGAACCTCTCCAGGGCGTTGACGGTCGCAAGGGCGACGTGGTTGTTGGGGTTACGGGATCGGTGGAACCTGCCGGCAACCCAGACAAGTGTGGAAACCGTCTGGGCGTTGTCCTCCGCCTCGATTTCGCTGAGGGCGGTTATTATCTCGGCCATGACAATCGGCTCCCGCTCCGAAAGGCCGGCCCTTAGGAGAATGGCTCTTGCCTCCTCGGTTCCCAAGGTGCCAAGCTGTCTTGCCGCTTCCTGCCTTACGTCCGGGAAGTTGTTTATAACCTGTCCCCTAGACAGGGTTCTGTTCTTGGAGCCGGCAAGGACAAGGCGTTCCAAGGCGGAGTATATGTCATCGCCGGTATTGCCCCGCCCGATGGCATTTTCGATGTAGTCCAGGGCGAACAGGTTTTGCTCGCGACTGGTGGACACGCTGGCCTCGCGGATTACCATCATTTCCACGGTTAACGTCTCGGGTTCCCCCGATTCGGCATCCTGTCCCATGGCGACGGGAATCGCCGCAATGGCGAGAATGAGAAAAATCGAGGTAATTTTAGCAAACATCATCTAGCTCCTCCTCATCATTAAAGGATATATGCTTTTTTGCCCCCTGTCAAGGGACGTCTTTTGGGGCCAGCTCCAGGGTCAGCTCGACCTCGCCTTTGGATACGTTCATGGAACGGGCAATCTCCTCGATGCTCCATCCCTGCCGCCTAAGCCTGATGATGTTGTCGCGGTCCCTTAACGGCGGCGCGCCCGCGTCGTCCGAGGCCGTGGGACGGCTTGACGGCGGCTGTTTAAGGAAGCTGCGGGCCATTTTCAACTGGGCCCGTGCGCTCTCGTCGAGATCGCGCAGTTCGGTGGCAAGCCGCGTGGCCATCTCGCGGGCCTTGTTCATCTCGGCGATGCGGTCCTCCAGCCATTTGATCGACTCGTCCAGCGTGGAAAGCTTTTCTGCGGCTTCCAGCGTCTTCTCGTTTTCGGCGGACAGGGTTTCCACCGAGTGCTGTATGTTGTCCACCTCGGTTTTTAGCAGCCCTATGATGCCGTCAAGCCGGTTCAGGAACTGCTCGTTTTCCTGCAGGGCCCGGAAGTTCCGGTCTATGCCGTCGTTGGTTTCCTGCAGGGTCTGGGTTTTCCGTTCCACCCGCTGGAATTTTTCGTCGGCGTCCTTTATCACGTCGTCTAGCTGGCGGATCTTTACCTGCACGGCCTGGAGCGTGTCGTCCGAGTTGGAAACCTGGGCGAGTTTTTCCTCCACCGACTTGGCGGTCCTTAGCAGGTTGTTGAAGTCGCTTTCCATGCTCTCGATTCGGCGTTTTTCCGCGACGAAGCGGGTGATCCTGGCGTTTATGTCGTCCTCCAGGTGCCTCATCTGGCTGAACTCGCTTTCGAACTTGGCCACGTCCGCGCCAAGGCGCGAGAGGCGCTCGGTGTTGTCCTTGAGCTTGTCGTCGTGAAGGTCGAGTTCCTTTTTGAGGGCGCCGGAACGCTCGAAGGCCTTGGCCATCGCCGCGCTTTCCTTTCGGGTTTTCTCCAGCGTGCTTTTCGATTCGGTAAGGTTGAGATCGAGATGTTCGGACAGGAGCCTTCTGGCCTCGTTGGCCTCGCGCATCTCCAGGGTCGCCTTTTCCTCGAACGTCGCGGCGCTGGTTTTCATGTTTTCCAGATCGGACATAAGCTTTTCGCTGAGGCCGGCGAAGTCCCGCTTCATGTCGTCCGTAATCTTGATCTCGGCCTTTCTTCGCCTTGCCTCGGCGTCGGTGGAAATCGATTCCAGTTGCGAGTTCAGCCCGTCCTGCCAGGATTCAATCTGTTGCCTGGCCTCGGCGCTTCGCCTTGAAAGTTCCGCCATGAATTCGTCTTCGAATACCTTGAGTTTCCCGGAAATGTTTTCGGAGGCCGTCTCCCTGATTTCCGAGAGCCCCCGTTCCACGTCGTTAAGCTCCCCGCGCAGGGCTTGCAGGTTGTTCTTGAACCCCTGGCAGGCGCTTTCCCAGGTTTCGTTCATCTCTTTGCCCAGGCGGGCAAAGTCGCCGTTTACGCGGTCCGCGGCGTCCTTCAGTGCGGTTCGCAGTTCCTTTTCCAACTGGGCGCTGTCGTCGGTAAGGCCGGCGAGCTGGTTGAGCCGCTCCTCCTGGGCAAGGCGGTACTCCTCGATGCGGTCGTCGGTGGCTGCCGCTATGTCCAGGCCGGTGTCGTGGTACAGGATCTTCCATTCCTCGCGGTTCCTGCTGATTTCCCTGCGAAGCTCCTCGTCCTGTTCCCGAATGGAACTGCCGGTATTCTCCGCCTGCTGTTTCATGAAGGAGGCCAGTTCCTCCGCCTGTTTGTCCCAGTCTTCCCTGAACTTTATCGCGGCGGCGACGTAGGCTTTTTTCTGCGCGTCCATGGCCTCCGTTTCGGTTTGCCATTCTTCCTTGTGCCGCTTGATCTGTTCCTGCGCTTCGTCCCAGCTTGTCTTGACGAAAGCCCGGGCGGATTCGATGTAAGCCTTCTTTTTCGCGTCCAGGGTTTCGGTCTCGGCCTGCCATTCTTCCTTGTTCTGCTCGATCAGTTCCTGTATCCTGTCCTGGCTTGTCCTGACGAATGCCTGCGCGGATTCCAGGCTTTCCTCGAAGCCTGTTCTGATGCGGTCGAGTTTTTCGTCGGCGTCGGTGGTTATTTCCAGACCCGTGTTGTCGCACAGAGCCTTCCACTCGTCCTGGCACCTGGAAATTTCCCCGCGAAGCTCCTCGCCCTGCTCCCGGATGGAGGCGTTTAGCTCGTCCGCCTGTCGTTTCATAAGGGCGGACAGCTCATCCGCCTCTTTGTCCCAATCTTCCTTGAACTGCCTTACGCCGGTGACGTAGGTCTTTTTCTGCGCGTCCATGGCCTCGGCTTCGGCTTGCCATTCTTCCTTGTGCCGCTCGATCAGTTCCCGTATTCCGTCCTGGCTTGTCCTGACGAGATTCTGGACGGATTCCGCGTAGGCCTTTTTCTGCGCGTCCAGGGTTTCGGTCTCGGTCTGCCATTCTTCCTTGTTCTGCTCGATCAGTTCCTGTATTCTGTCCTTGCTTGTCCTGACGAATGCCCGGGCGGATTCCAGGCTTTCCTCGAAGCCTGTTCTGATGCGGTCGAGTTTCTCGTCGGCGTCGGCGGTTATTTCCAGGCCCGTGTTGTCGCACAGGGTCTTCCACTCGTCCTGGTGTCTGGCGATTTCCCCGCGAAGCTCCTCGCCCTGTTCCCGGATGGAGGCGTTTAGCTCGTCCGCCTGTCGCTTCATAAGGGCGGACAGCTCATCCGCCTCTTTGTCCCAATCTTCCTTGAACTGCCTTACGCCGGCGATGTGGGTCTTTTTCTGCGCGTCCATGGCCTCGGCTTCGGCTTGCCAGTCTTCCTTGTGCCGCTCGATCAGTTCCCGTATTCCGTCCTGGCTTGTCCTGACGAGACTCTGGACGGATTCCGCGTAGGCTTTTTTCTGCGCGTCCAGGGTTTCGGTCTCGGTTTGCCAGTCCTTCTTGTGCCGCTCGATCAGTTCCCGTATTCCGTCCTGGCTTGTCCTGACGAGATTCTGGACGGATTCTGAGTAGGCCTTTTTCTGCGCGTCCAGGGTTTCGGCCTCGGTTTGCCATTCTTCCTTGTTCTGCTCGATCAGTTCCTGTATGCTGTCCTGGCTTGTCATGACAAATGCCCGGGCGGATTCCAGGCTTTCCTCGAAGCCCGTTCTGATGCGGTCGAGTTTCTCGTCGGCGTCGGCGGTTATTTCCAGGCCCGTGTTGTCGCACAGGGTCTTCCACTCGTCCTGGTGCCTGGCGATTTCCCCGCGAAGCTCCTCGCCCTGTTCCCGGATGGAGGCGTTAAGATCGTCCGCCTGCCGCTTCATAAGGGCGGCCAGCTCGCCCGTCTCTTTGTCCCATTCTTCCTTGAACTGCCTTACGCCGGTGATGTAGGTTCTTTTCTGCTCGTCCATGGCCTCGGTTTCGGTTTGCCAGTCTTCCTTGTGCCGCCCGATCAGTTCCTGCATCCTTTCCCAGTTTGTCCTGACGAAACTCTGCGTGGATTCCAGGTTTTCCTCGATGCCGGCCTTTATGTGGCCAATCCTTTCCTCGGTGGCGACGGTTATCTCCAGGCCCGTGTTGTTGCACATGGCCTCCCACTCGTTCCGCCGCCTGATGATTTCCTCGCGCAGTTCCTCGGCCTGTTGCCTAATGAAGGAGTTGAGATCCCCGACCTGCCTGTCCCATTCCTCCCTGAACTGCCTGGCGTTCGCGTTGTGCGCCTCTTTCTGCGCGTTTATGGCGACGGCCTCGGTTTGCCATTCTTCCTTGTTTGCCCTGACCAGTTCCTGTACCTCGTCGCGGTTTGCCTTGACAAAGTCCTGCAGGGATTTCATCTTTTCCTCGAGGTTTGCTTTCAGCAGGACCAGCCGCTCCTCGGCCTGTCCGCGGAGTTTCGCCAGTGCCGCTTCCTCCACTTTGTTCGCCCGGCTGCCGGCCTTGTTCACCGCGTCCGAGAAAAGTTCCTCGATCCGGTCCTCTTCCCGCGAAAGCCTGGACTCCAGGTCCAGGATTGCCGACCGGGCGTCCGCCACGACCGTTTCGGTCGCCCTTTCAAGCGACTCGGCGTTTTCCCTGTCGAAACGCGCGCCTATGGACGCCATCTCGCCGTTTACCGAATTGATTTCCCCCTCGACGGCCTGGAGCTTTTCCCTGGCCTCGTCCAGGCGTTTGGCCACGCCCTCGACGAAGGACGATTCGTCCCGAATCCTGTTCAGGTTTTCCTGGACCCTGCTGGTCATCTCGATAAGCTCCGTAAGGGAGGCGTCGTATCCCTGGATGCGGTCGTCGACCTGGGCAAGCGCCTGGATTTTCTGGGCGAGATCCTCCCTGGTCAGCTTTTGGATCCGGCGCATCAGCTCGGCGGCGGCTTTTTTTTCCACCTCCAGGGCTATGCCGTAGTCCTTTATGACGGAGCTTTTGTCTTCGATATACTCGGATATGTCTTCCTTGCATCGGTCCACGTACTTCCGCACCTTGTCCAGGGAGCGGTTGCTTTTGTCCAGAAGGCGAAAAAAGACTATAAGGATGATTGCAATGCCGATGGTAAAAAGGTGGCCTACTTCAAACATGGCTTATTTTAGCACGAAATCCCGCAATTGACGATAGTCCTGAAAGGTAAGGTCGGCCCCGGAGGCCCTGCGGGAAAGCAGGGCGGCCTTCATTCCCGCGCCCTGCGCCCCGGCCACGTCGTAGCGGCGGCTGTTGCCGACGTACAGTATCCGCTCCGGGGGGCAGCCCAGGCTGTCCGCCATCTCGACGAAGGATAGGGCGGAGGGCTTTAGCGCGCCGGTTCTTTCCGAGCAAAGCACCGTGTCCCAAAGGCCGGCCAGGCCCAGGTTTTCCAGCTTTTTTTCCGGGGGAAAGTCGGAAAGCAGGCCGAGTTTCAGGCCGGCGGCCCGCAGCTCGGCCAGGGTTTCCCGCACGCGGGGGAATAGCCTGACGCTGGAAAAAAGCGGCTCCCAGCCACGGTACATAAGCGTCTCTATTTGGTTCTTTATGGCATCCGCCGGCGCGTTCAGTATTTTCGCGGTCAGTCCCGCCTGGTGGTCGTAAAAATCAGGTCTGGCCAGTTCGGGTGATTTTTCCTGCTCCTGGCGTATGATATCCCTGGCCTTGCTGAAGGCCAGAAGGAGCCGCCAGTGCCTGGCCACGAACGGCACCAGCTTGACGTAAAGCCGACGGTTGGGGTAAAGCGTTCCGTCCAGGTCAAATGCCACTGCGCTGAATTTCGGTGTCATGGGGATATTTTATCCTAACGGCGGATAAGTGGCAATAAAGGCGGGGCGCGTGTTGCGATTGCCAGGTTTTCCGTATTGTTCGCCCCCTCGGCCGATAATCGCCCCAAAATGACGAGTAAAACCCGAAAAACTTCGTTTTTTTCTTGACCCTTGCGCCATATTTTAGTATTTTTTAGGAGCAGGGGTGAAAGAACTCCGTGCGAGCGAATTTTGTAGTTGAACAGGAAGAGAAGTGTCCATGTCTCAATCCAGCGATGTTGTGCCGGGGGAGAGCGTCCCCGGGGCGGTTCAAGATGCCGCCGATCAAGAAACGGCTTTTCCCGGGGACAATAATACGGCTCTAGGTGAAATTTCGGGCGATGAATTCCTCAGGGAAATGCTTGAGGGCGAGGAAGCGGCGGGTCTTTTCCAGGAACCCGTCGGCGACGCAGGCGAGGGCTTGCCGCCGGGGGGCGATGAAACCGCCGGGCTGAAGGCCAGCCTGGCGGATCTGGAGGCTAAGCTTGCCGAGACCCGCGAGCAGTTGCTTCGGAAAGCCGCCGATTTCGATAACTTCCGCAAGCGCATGAACCAGGAAAAGCAGAGGGCCATCGAGTTTGCCAACGAGAGCCTGCTTCTGGACATAATCCCGATAATCGACGACTTCGAGCGGGCGATTCAGTCCGCGGAGGCCTCCCCGGAACTGGCCGAGATACCTGCGGGAAAGGGAATGCTGGACGGCATCTCGATGATCGAAAAAAGGCTTACCGGCCAGCTCGAAAGCAAGTGGGGGCTTAGGCGTTTCAATTCCGTGGGCGAGCCCTTTGACCCCAATTTCCACGAGGCCATGCTCATGGACAAGTCCCCGGACGTCGAGGAGCCGACGGTCATGGAGGACTTCGCGAGGGGTTACACGCTGAAGGACAGGGTTATTCGCGCCGCGAAGGTCAAGGTGTTCATGCCGGCCGGAAAGGAAGATTAGGCCGGCGGTGTTTTTCAGTGGGAACGTCGGGCGATGGATTCGCCTGGATGCACTAAGATAAGCTAAGGTAAGGAGAGCAAAACAATGGGGAAGATAATTGGTATCGACCTTGGGACCACTAACTCGTGCGTGTCCGTGCTGGAGGGCGGGGAACCCGTCGTCATTCAGAATTCCGAGGGGGGCAGGACTACGCCTTCCATCGTTGGTTTTACCAGCAAGGGCGACAGGGTCACCGGCCAGCCCGCCAAGAACCAGATGATCACGAATCCGGAGAACACGGTCTACTCGATAAAGCGTTTCATGGGCCGCCGTTTCTACGAGGTTTCCAGCGAAATGAAACACGTTCCCTACCACGTGGTGGAGCAGGGCGACGACGTGCGCGTTGACATAGCCGGCAAGAAATACTCCCCGCAGGAGATCTCGGCCTTTGTCCTGCAGAAGATGAAGCAGACCGCCGAGGACTACCTGGGCGAGACCGTCACCGAGGCGGTAATCACCGTCCCGGCCTACTTCAACGACGCGCAGCGCCAGGCGACCAAGGACGCGGGCAAGATCGCCGGGCTGGAGGTCAAGCGCATCATTAACGAGCCGACCGCCGCGTCCCTGGCCTTCGGTTTCAACAAGGAACAAAAAAAGGAAAGAACGATCGCGGTTTACGACCTTGGCGGCGGCACCTTCGACGTTTCGATTCTGGAGCTGGGCGACGGCGTTTTCGAGGTGAAGTCGACCAACGGCGACACCCACCTTGGCGGCGACGACTTCGACCTTAAAATCCTGGAGTGGCTGATAGCCGAGTTCAGGAACGACACCGGCATAGACCTGGGCAAGGACAGGATGGCCCTGCAACGCCTGCGCGAGGCTTCCGAGAAGGCCAAGATCGAGCTTTCGGCGATGCAGACGACCGAGATAAACCTTCCCTTTATAACCGCCGACCAGAGCGGCCCGAAGCACCTGCAGAAGTCCCTTACCCGGGCGAAATTCGAGCAGATGGTTTCCGACCTGCTGGAACGCTCCAAGGATCCCTGCCTGAAGGCGCTGAAGGACGCGGGTCTTACCGCCGACCAGATTGACGAGGTTATCCTTGTCGGCGGTTCCACGCGAATCCCGGCGGTACAGCAGATCGTAAAAGACCTGTTCAAGAAGGAGCCGAACAAGGGCGTGAACCCGGACGAGGCCGTCGCGGTCGGCGCGGCGATTCAGGCCGGCATCCTGGGCGGCGACGTAAAGGACGTGCTGCTCCTGGACGTGACGCCCCTCTCGCTGGGCATCGAGACCTTGGGCGGAGTGATGACAAAGCTCATCACCCGGAACACGACGATCCCCACGAAAAAGAGCCAGATTTTCTCCACCGCCGCCGACGGGCAGACCGCCGTTTCGATCCAGGTCCTGCAGGGCGAGCGGGAAATGGCCACCCAGAACCGCGTGCTGGGGCGCTTCGACCTTGTGGGCATTCCGCCCGCTCCCCGTGGCGTTCCCCAGATCGAGGTTACCTTCGACATCGACGCGAACGGCATCGTCCACGTCAGCGCGAAGGATCTCGGCACGGGCAAGGAACAGAAAATCCGCATCGAGAGTTCCAGCGGCCTTAGCGACAACGACATCGACCGCATGGTAAAAGAGGCGGAGCTTCACGCCGAGGAAGACAGAAAGGAAAAGGAAAAGGCCGAGGTCCGCAACGAGGCGGACAGCATGATCTACAGCACCGAGAAGAACATCAAGGAACTGGCCGAGAAGGTAAACGCCGAGGACAAGGCCAAGGCGGAGGAAGCCATAGCCGAGCTTCGCAGGGTTCTTGAGGACGGTGACGTTCAGGCGATTAAGGACAAGACCGAGGTGCTGAAGCAGGTATCCTTCAAGATTGCCGAGGAGATCTACAAACAGCAGGCCGCGCAGCAGCAGGCGGGCGCCGAGCAGCAGCCTGGTCCCAGCGCCGAGGGATCCGGGACCGACGATTCCATGGGCTCGGGTACCAAAAACGCCGAGGACGCGGACTACGAGGTTGTGGACGACGACAAAAAGTAAGCGGCACGGGGGCGGCGACTGATGCCGCCCCCCGCTTCGAAGGATAAGCAATGGCGAAACGCGATTATTACGAGGTTCTGGGCGTCCAAAAAAACGCCTCGAAGGACGATATAAAGAAGGCTTACCGCAAGCTTGCTATTCAGTATCACCCCGACAAAAATCCAGGCAACAAGGAAGCGGAGGATCGGTTCAAGGAGGCCACGGAAGCCTACGAGGTGCTTGCCGACGAAAAGAAAAAGGCCGCCTACGACCAGTTCGGCCATGCTGGGGTTGACGGAATGGGCGGCCAGCAGGACTGGGGCAACTTCCGGGGCTTCGAGGACATTTTCGGCGGCGGCGATCTGGGCGGTTTTTTCGAGAGTATTTTCGGCGGCGGCTTTGGCGGCGGCGGTTTCCGCAGGGGCGGCCAGGCGGGACCCAGGCAGGGCGCGAACCTTCGCTACGACGTCGAGATTCCCTTTAAGGAAGCGGTCTTTGGTACCAAGGTCGAGGTTCAGTTTACCCACAACGAGACCTGCACGGGTTGCAAGGGTTCCGGGGCGGCGAATGGCACGGGCAGGAAGACCTGTCCCACTTGCGGCGGTTCCGGGCAGGTAAGGCGCAGCCAGGGTTTTTTCTCGCTAGCGTCCACCTGCCATACATGCGGCGGCCAGGGTTCCATAATCGAAAAGCCCTGCCTGGAATGCGGCGGTTCCGGCACGCAGAAAAAACGGCAGAAGCTTATGGTGACGATTCCCCCGGGGGTCGAGAACGGCAAGCACCTGGTGGTTCCCAGGCAGGGCGACGCGGGCCCCAATGGCGGGCCCCCCGGCGATCTGTACGTCGTTACCCGGGTAAAGCCGCACGAGTACTTTGAAAGGCAGGATTCGGATCTGTACTGCGCGGTTCCCGTTTCGGTAACGCAGGCGGCGCTGGGCGCGGAAATCCATGTAAGCACCCTGGACGGCAAGACAATCAAGGTAAAGGTGCCCGCCGGAACCCAGAACGGGAAAATGCTCCGCATCCGCGACGAGGGCGTTCCAGTGGGACACCACCGGGGGAACCTTTACATTAAGCTAATGGTGCGAGTGCCCGAGAAACTGTCCCGCAAGGGCAGGGAACTGCTGGAGGAATTCGCCCGTACCGAGGGTCAGAACGGCAGTCCGAGCCCCATCCCCCTTTCGCAGCTTGGCGACTAGTCAGGACTCCAGGCCAAAGCGCTTGGAAAGCTTTTTTAGGTGGCTGCCGATTAAAAGCGCGCCGTAGACCGTAAGCACGATTCCCACGGTAATGCCTATGGGGATCATGAACGACATGCCGGCGGCAAGGGCTATATTGTTGAACTCCATGCCGAAAAAAATCGTCGTAAGCGAGACCAGAAGCACCAGGCCGGCGACGACCCATCCCCCTAGGGAAACGCCCCCAGGAACGGCGGATCCCTTGGCCTCAAGGGTTTCCTCGCACTCCTCCTCGGTAATCGCCGCCATAATATTGTCTTCGAGTCCCTGCGGCGGGGGCGGGAAAAAATCCTCTCGCATGGTCTTTTGGCACAACTCTAGACGTTCGGCCTTTCTGGCGCAGTCGGGACAGATAAGAAGGTGCAGGCCGATTTCCAGCCGGCCCAAAAGGGACATGTCTTCCTGCTCGTAAATCTTGCCTAGGATTTTTTCGCAGCTCATATCATCCTCCTTCGTCCACGGTATCGCCGTCGACGGTGCCGTAGTCTTCCAGCTTGCCCCGGAGCAGTTTCTTTGCCCTGAACACGTGCGACTTTATCGTGTTTACCGGAAACCCGGTAATAACCTCGATTTCCTGGTAGGACAGTTCATAAAAGAAAAACATGTCAATGCATATCCGGTAACGCTCCGGAAGCTCCCTCAACGATGCCAGAACCGCCTCCTTCGCCGCCTTGCGAAGTAGTATCTGCTCCGGCGTGTCGTCGCCGCTTGCCTCGATTTCGTCGCTCCCCTCCGCAAGGCTCCGGTACTCTTTCCTGCGGTTTACCCCGTTCAACGCCGTGTTGTAGGCGATCTTGTACAGCCAGGTCGAGAACCGCGAGCGCCCCTCGAAGGCGGAAAGGTTCCGGTAGACCTTTAGAAAGACTTCCTGGGCAAAGTCCCGCGCGTCCTCGGCGTTGCGGAAAAACCCCATGCCCATCCCGTAAACGGATCGCTCGTAACGCCTGACCAAGAGCCTGAACAAATCCTTCTGCCCGGACAGAATCTGATCGACTATAAGCCTGTCGCTATAGTCTTCCTCATGGCTCATTTTGCCCTGTCAATACGCTTGATGGCGTGGTAGGCCAAAAGCCCGGCACCCATCGACAGGGGGATTATTCCGCCCAAAAGCCCGTAGGTAGGGCCGGTCATAATTGCCAGAAACACGGTCAGGGAAAGCCCAACGCTGGTTAAAAGCAAGCCCGCAAGCAGGCTGAACGAAAAAAGGTCGAAATCGGGCGGGGTGTACTGCCCCGCCTTGATCAGCATGGCCCGCCGTCTGTGGTTCCAGAGCAGGTAAAAGAAAACCACCACGGCGCCCATCGTGATTCCGACAATGGGAATTATCGCTATGATTACCTGGGCCGCGGCGGATGAAATTGGCTCCATGAAATGTCTCCTTTCGCCTGTCTTTCAATATGACACGGCGTTTCGGGAATGGTTGCGCTCGCCCGAATCCGGGTCAGTCGATTATGATGAGATCGGTAAAGTACAGTTCCCGGATTCTGCCCAATCGCAACAGCGCGTTGTAACGCGCAAGAATTTCGTTTGTGATCACCGTTTCGTCCAGACCCGCAATCTCTTCCCTGCTAAGGGCGGAAAAATACTCGATCGTTATCGATCGGAAGTCCCCGATGCGGGTCGCAAGCTCCTCGGCGAAGGACTGGTCGTCGGCGGGGTAGGGGAAGCTGACGGACAGGACGACGGTGGCCGGGGGCTGTCCCGCCAGCGGTATCCTTAGCCTGCCTATGCCGGAAAAAATGTCGGCGGGATCCCCGTCGGCCTGGCGGCCGAAACCTCCCCCGTGAATTCCGTGCCCGCCACCGTCCTGCCTGCCAATGTAAAACAGCGGTCCCGCGTCGGCGGGACGCACAATGGCGTAAAGGCTTCCGGCGACCAGCACCCCGATCAGCACGAGAACCAGCGTGACGGCGACGCGGTACACGGCCAGCAATCCTTTCGAGGGTTTCTTCGGAGTGGTAATTTCTCGTTTCATATCGCTTTCCTGATTCATTTTCGGCGGTTTCCCCGGAAAATTATAGTGGCGTCGGTTACCCACCGTAAATATGTTCCAGTCCGTGCAGAAGCTCCACGGCCTTGGCCTTGCAGAGGCCGCACACCGTGCCGATCTTCGTGGCCTGCTGCAGGGCCTCCCAGCTTTTCGCGCCGTTCTGGAACGCGTTCTCTATGTCCTTGTCGGTAATTCCCATGCAGCGGCATATCTCGACGGCGGTTTCCTTAAGCATTCCCGTCCTGCCGGTCTTGGCAAGGTGCTCGTCTATGGCGGCGCGGAGAGCCTTGTCGCCCAGCACCGAACAGTGGATTTTGTACTCCGGCAGCCCTCCCAGCTTTTCGACCAGATCCTCCGGCCGCAGTTTGTAGGCGTCCTCTATCCTCATGCCTTTGACCATTTCCGACAGCATACTGGTCGAGGCTATCGCGCTGGCGCAACCATAGGTTTTCCAGCGCACGTCGCTAATCACGTCGTCGTCGATTTTAAGGAGCATCAGCATCTGATCCCCGCACTTTATGTTCCCGGTCTGCCCCCTGGCATT
>WQRP01000037.1 GCA_009786675.1 Treponema sp.
AAGGAAGACCCATACCTGCGGGAAGAGGTCTTGTTGAAAATTAAGGTTACCGATCCGGAAATTTACGAACGGTACGTACAATGAGGAGCTAAACAATGTCAGATCTTGGAACGGAACCCGCGGTGGAGGCTTTGCCCCCGGCGGAGGCAGCGCCTGCCAGCGGCTTGTCCGAGGAGGCGCAGGCCCTGCTTAAAAGCGTGCGGGAAATGCTTAACGAGGAAAAATGGACCCGGGCAACCCTGGGTAATTACTCGACCGGCCAGTTCAAGGACTTCGATTCCATCATGAAGGAAGCCAGGAAGCTAAAGGTCGTGGACGAGCTGAAAAGGAACTGCGACGAGCATCTTGCCCATTCCAAGAACAGCATCATAGCCTTGTACCTTTCGGGCATGGTGGCGCTGTCCTATCAGATAATCGACGACGGGGCGATGATCAGCCTGGTTACGATTTTTTCGGACAACCACAAGTGGGCAATCGTCAAATACCTTTGCGGCCGCATACTTGACTACGGAGAGTCCAAGTTCGCCCTTCGCACCCAGATCGAGTGCTGCAAGAACGACAACGACGAGGAGTCCATGTACGCCTTCCAGGAGCGGCTGGTAAAGGCCGACTACGAGGACGCCGACACGGCCAGGTTCCTTGCCGAGCACTACGAGAAGCAGGGCAGGAACGAGACGGCCGTCGAGTACTATAGAAAGGCCCTGCACCGTTACATCAGCAAGGGGGTCTTTGCCAACGTCAAGGAGATATGGGAAAAGCTTCTGGAATACTGTCCCGGGGACATCGAGTTTTTCCTTCACGTTCAGAAAAAGGTGGCCAAGAACATAAGCGACGACAAGGCGATCGACCTTCTTACGCTTGTGTACAACTCCTACAAGGATCGGAACACCGACACGGCCATAGGCATCCTAAAGATCATCCTGCAGTACGACGAAAGGAGCATATCCGCCCGCAGGGAAATCGTCGAGTGCTACAAACGGAAATACGCCGCGCACAGCCAACTGGACGACTATGTCCGCGTCTCGAACCTTTCCCAGAATTTCCGCAACGTGCACGAGGCCATTGCGGCCTTTGAAAAGCACATCGCGTTTGACAAGGGGAACTATGTCTTCCACCGCACCTGGGGAGTGGGGAGGATCTCGGGCATCGAGGGCGACGAAATTCGGATCGACTTTGCCAAGAAACGCGACCATTCAATGTCGTTAAAGATGGCGGTGGAGGCCCTTCAGACCCTTTCCAAGGAGCACATCTGGGTGCTTCGGGCGACATGGAAGCGGGAAAAGCTTCTGGAGAAAATAAAGGACGACAAGACCTGGGCGCTAAAGACAGTGATAAAAAGCTTCGGGAATTCGTGCGACCTTAAACGGATAAAGGCGGAGCTGTGCCCCGGCGTGCTTTCGGAGAAGGAATGGACCTCGTGGAGCAGCAAGGCGCGGGAGATTCTAAGGACCGATCCGGGCTTCGGGGTCAGTCCCGACAACATCGACGTCTTTACCGTAAGGGAGCACCCGATAAGCGTCTCGGAAAAGCTGTACAACGAGTTCAAGGCGGAGCGCAATTTCTACCACCGCGTCGCGCTTATACGCAGTTTTGCCGGCCTGAACTATTCCGAGGACGACCTGGAATACTTCGCCGAGATGTTCGCGTACTTTGGCTCCTTCCTGAAAACGTCGAACCAGTCCGGCGAACAGGCGGTGGCGTCCTGCCTTCTGATAAAGGAACTTATGGGTAAGTATCCGGCGCAGATCAAGGAGATAACCGACAACCATTCCCAGCTCGCGGCGTTCCTGCAGACCAACTTTGCCGAGATGTTCAAGGGAATTACCGATCTCTCCGGCTTTTACTACAGCCTGAAGGACAGCACCCTTAGAAAAGAGCTTATCCGCCAGATACGGAACATTTACGGTTGGGCGGATATTTACGTCCAGTTGTTCCCGAGGATCATTGACGCCACGATTGTCGACGAGCTTGAGAAGGACAGCGACGAAAAGCTTACGGCGATGACGGCGGACTGTTTCGAGCGTTACCGGGAAAGGCGCGAGGCCGTGGTATGGCTGTACAAGATGTACGCCGAGGCCAAGGCCAAGGCGGACGTCGCGGACGATGGGCTTAGCGAGGCGGAGCAAAAGGCGAAGGCGAAGGCCGAAAACAGGGTCAAGTGGTACGAGGCGGCGAACGTCGGCAGGGAGCGGCAGGTTATCGTTCTGATCCATCTTCTTGACATAACGTACCGCGACATCGAAAACCAGCGGGAAACGGTCGAGGCGCGCAAGATCAACAAGCACGTTTACAACATCCTTTTTAAGGACGGCGTTCTTGCGAACTTTGTCGACGCGTCCGAACGGGACACGGTAACCCGCATGTACTCCTTTATCAGCGATCTTAAGAACCTTGACCCGCAGGATAAAATGGGTCTGCGAAGCAGGATCCAGGACAGGTTCCCGGACTTTAAGTTCGCCGAAAGCGTAGAGAAACGGGTTTCCCAGGGGCTTACCGTTACGAAGACCAGGTACGAGGAAAAGCAGAGGCAGCTTATCCATATCATGGACGTCGAGGTTCCGGCCAACTCCAGGGAAATCGAGGCCGCCAGGCTTCACGGCGATCTTAAGGAAAACGCCGAGTACATTGCGGCGAAGGAAAAACAGGCGCAGCTTAATACGCTGGCGGAGAAACTAAAGGAGGAAATCGACCGCGCCCAGATATTCGACCCTGTAATGATCGACACCTCCAGGGTTTCCTTTGGGACGCTCGTGATCCTGAAAAACGAAAGCGCCGGCAAGGTGGAAGAGTTCACCATACTTGGCCCTTGGGAATCCGACCCGGAGAACCACGTCATTTCCTACCAGACGCCCTTTGGAAAGGCGATGATAAACAAGGTTGCGGGGGATCGTTTTCAGTTTAACAGCGACAACGAAAACATCTCGTATTTTGTGGAACGTATAGAGGCGGCGACTTTCTAGGAAGCATGGTCTCCCTGAAAACCATTTTGGGGAGACCTTTAGGCGTGGGCAACCCTGTTTCTGCCCGCCGACTTTGCGTTGTAAAGGGCTTTGTCGGCCATGGAAATGAAGGAGTCTGTCCAGGTGCTTTGCGACGGCTTTTGCGTGCTTACGCCAATGCTCACGGTTATTTTCGAGCTTCTACCGTTATTGTGGGCAATTTCCATGTTTTCAACGTTTTTGCGTATGTCTTCGGCGATTTCCAGCGCGCCGTCCAATGACGTGCCCGGAAGCAGCCCGATGAATTCCTCGCCGCCCCAGCGGGCGGCAAAATCCACCGAGCGTTTGAGCTGTTTCGAAAAAATGTTCGCGACCATCTGCAAGGCAAGATCGCCCTGCTGGTGTCCGTAAGTGTCGTTATAGACCTTGAAATGGTCAACGTCCATGACCAAAATACTGAGAGGTCTGGGTTCACCTTCCCTTATTGCCCGTTTCCATTCCGCGGTTATCCGTTCGTCGAAGCTGCGCCTGTTTGGTATGCCGGTCAACTGATCGACCAGGCTTAGGCGCTCTATTGTGCGAAGCTGGTTGACAATCTGGATCTGGTTTCTTACCCTTAGCTTCACGATCGTGGGGCTAAAGGGTTTGCTTATGTAGTCGGCGGCGTTTAAGGACAGACCCTTTGCCTCGTCTTCGATGCTGCTAAGTCCCGTTATAAAGATGACGGGGATCTTGTCCGTGGCCTCCATGCTTTTAAGCTCGATAAGCACTTGGTACCCGTCCACGTCCGGCATGATAATATCCAGAAGAATAAGATCGGGCAGGTATTCCCTCGCTTTTTCGATGGCGTTCTTGCCGTTTTTTGCCGTGTAAATCGTGTAGTCCATGCCAAGAATATGGGCCAGAACTTGCAGGTTCCCGACTTCGTCATCAACGACAAGAATGCTGTTTTTTCGTTCGGTGTCCATTTCTACATCCATCCTTCTTTTAGTTCGGTGAGTGTCGATAGTGCCGATTCAAAGTCAAATTCTTCCATTTGCCGGACAAGTTTTTCGCTCTCTGGTATAGTACGAATACGGCTGATAAATTTCAGGCATTCAGGGTTGCCGCTTTTCAGAAGGGGCTCCATCTGTCTTGCCAGTTCCATGGCCTCTTCCGTGCTAAGGGCAACGGACGATGCGAGATCGTCGGTCTCGACCACCATTAGTGAAAACTCCTCCAGCACGACTTTTAGTTCGGCTTCTAAAAAGCGAAGCTGTTTTTCCGTTACCGGTTCCTTTCCTTCCTTGAGTGTTTCCTCGACCTCCCTTGCTATTCTTTGCAAATTTTGTTTGCCAAGCTGCGCGGCATTGCTCCGTAGCGTGTGCACCAAGCGATGCGCCAGTTTTATGTCGTCCGTCTCGATGGCCTCGACAATTTCGATGAACTTTGTCCTGTATTGTTTAAGGAAGTGGGTTCGCAGTATTTTTTGCAGTTGCGTGTCCGCCTCGGTCTGCAGGCTTTTCGACACTGTTTTCTGCCCAACAGGGGCAAGGTATCTAAGAAGGCATTGCCACAGTTCCTGCGATGTAAAGGGCTTGCCCACGCAGTCGTGCATGCCTATCGCCTGGTACAGTTCCCTGTCGCTTGTCATGATGTTCGCCGTCATCGCTATTATGGGCGTTTCCAGGCCTAGGGCGGAAATTTTCGACGCCGCCTCAAGCCCGTCCATTACCGGCATGTGTATGTCCATGAAAATAAGGTCGAAAGGTTTCATGCCTTTTTCGAAAATAAGGTCGGATGGCTTTTTGCCTTTTTCCATGCGCTCGCAGACTATGTCAACGGCTTCCTGTCCGTTGGAAGCTATCACCGTTCGCAGTCCAACCCTTGTCAGATGATCGTGTATGACCTGCTGGTTCATCGTGTTGTCCTCGCAGATCAGCACCTCTCCGTCGAAAATGGGTTTTTCAAGATCGGCCAGCATGGCATTGTCGATGTACGCGTCGGCCGGAATGTTTTCCAAGCCGAAAGTAAGGTTAAAGCGGAATTCGCTGCCGACTTTTGGCGTGCTGTCCACGATAAGTTTCCCGCCCATAAGCTCGATCATGTTTTTGGCGATGGTAAGCCCAAGCCCCGTGCCCCCGTACTTGCGCGTCGTGCCGGAATCCGCCTGCGTAAACGGTTTGTATATCATCGCTATCTGTTCCGGCGTCATGCCTATGCCGCTGTCCCTTACCTCGAAGTGCATCTCGACGGCTTTTTCCTTCATCTCTATGATGGAGACGGCAACCTTGATCGTGCCCTCGTTTGTAAACTTTACCGCGTTGGAAAGGAAATTAAGAAGAACCTGCCGCAGCCTTGTCGGATCCCCCACAAGCAGCTTGCCGAAGGACGGTTCCGCGTAAAAGTGCACGGTTATGCCCTTTTCTATGGCCTTGGGTAAAATCGCCGTCTGGCATCGGGTCAGTATACCGTGCAGATCAAAGGGAATGTGTTCGATTTCCATTTTGCCGGATTCTATTTTCGATATGTCCAAAATATCGCTGATAATTTGCAGAAGGTCTTTCGCGCTGTCCTGGATGTGGGTTAGGTAGTTTCTGGTGCTGGTGGGAATATAATCGTCCAGGGCAAGCTCGGAGAATCCCACGATGCTGTTCATTGGCGTTCTTATTTCGTGGCTCATGTTTGCAAGGAACGCCGACTTTGCCCTGTTTGCGCTTTCCGCTGCCTCGTGCGCCAGCCGCATCTCGTCCAGGGTTGTCTTTAGTTCCTTTAGGCTTCTGGTGTACGCCATCAGAATGTATTCGTCCATGTGCGTCACTCGCACCAGCGTCACCTCGCAGGGAAAGGCTTCCCCGTCCGGCGTCTGGTGCTGCCATTCGAAGCGGAGATAGCCTGTCTCGAACGCCGCCATGAGTTTTTCCCTTGTCGCTTCCCTGGATTCCCTTCCGTCCGGCTGGCGCTTCGGGGAAAATCTGAAAAAATCGCCGACAAATTCCTCTTTGCTGGACAGCCTGAACAGCCGAATCGTTTCCTCGTTGCAGGACACTATGTTTAGGTTCTTGTCCCACAGGATGCAGCAGAGGGGCATCGCGTCAAGCATAAGCTTCGTGCGTCTGTCGATCTCCTTTTCCTTTTCCATCGTCGCAAGAAGGATGTCCTTGTTCAGGTTTTCCGCCCTTGATTTCTGCCTTGCCTTGTCAACGTGTATCAGGATGCCGATCAGCGCCCCGGCCAAAATCACGCCCAGGCCGCTAAGCATCGTGACCATGTGCCGCAGCGTTCGGTAATATTCGATCCTGGGCGTCACGATGTACAGGATCCACCCATTGTCGAGCAGTTCGGAAAAGAAAACCGATACCTGCCCCCTGTAGTTTCTGGCCGTGCGCTCGAAAAGATTGTTTCCCGCCAGCACCTCTTCCGCAAGCTGCGCGAGATCCTCGCCCATTTGGTGCGCGCTGCGGCCCACTACTTCCGGGTTTGGGTGGAAATATACGACCATGTTTTCGTCGAAAAATATCCCGTAGCTACCGGGGGTTAGCCTCATGCCGGCGATATAGTTGATAATGCGGTAAAGCGGCAGGTCTATGGCTATAATCCCCATCGGCTGTCCCTCGTCGTCAAAAAAACGGTGCACGAAGGTTACGACGTTCTCGTTTTTTCGAAGATCGCGGTACACCGGCGTGACGGCCNCCCTGTCGCCCGCCTCTTCCGCCGTTTTGAACCAGGGGCGCTCCCTTGGGTTGTGCCCCTCCGGCGGCTCCCATTGCAGCGCGTGAATATATATGTCACCGAACACGTCAAAAAAACCGTAGATACAGCAAAGCCTTAGCTTGCTGGGCTTGGTTTGCAGCACCCCGGTGATGTCCTCCATAAAGGCCCGGATGTCGTTCTCGTCGGCCCCGTGCAGAATCATGTGGCGGACGCTCCTGGAAACGGCGATAAGCGTGTTCTCGGATTCCGCCAGCGCGATTTCTATCTTGAGCCTTGTCCTGTCCAGCAGGTCCTTGGATTCCCTTCTTAGGGATTCCCGAAGCATGTTGCTGACGTAGGAGTTGCTCGACACGACCATTAGAATAAAAGCCAGCGCCACGAAAAGCACCTGGATATACAGCGATGGGATTGATTGGAATTTTTTCTTACCGGGAGGGATTTCCGCCATGTATCCGTCCTTGTTTGTTATTGAAGCCCCAGTCTTTCAAGCGTCCGCGTCGCCCTTCGCGCGAGACCCTGGTTGTTGTCCTCGGCAAGGATCCTGATCTCGTCGGCCAGGCTTACAAGGTTGTTGTTGGCCGCGATCTCCAGGGCGTAGGATCTTTCGATTATGCCCCTTTCCGCCATAAGGCGCCGGGTGATGGGCTCCATGTTGCCGGCCGTCGTCCCGCCCAGGATCCCTAGAAAGCTGTTGTACAGGGCGGTCAGGTTCCTGCGCCTTGCCTCGTCCATTTCCTCGATAAACATGTCCAGGAACCGGTCCGGGTTGTTCCGCATCAGCACTTCACCCGACGTCGTTCGCACTCGGGCGGAGTTCCGGCGCTCGACAAACAGCTCCTCGATTACCTGCATCGACTCGCCGGTGTCGATCGCGCCCAGCGCGCGGATGGAGTGCTCCCTTACCGCCTGGCTTTCGTCTCGCGTGGCGCGGAACCTAAGGTAGGGAACCGCCGCGACGAGCCGGCGATCCTGGCTGGCGTGGGCCGCGGCGATGCGGGTGCGCTCGTGGGAATCGCGGAAGGCGTCCAGGATTGCCGCGTCCACCGCCGCGCCCGAGAACGGCCCAAGGGATTGGACGGCGGCCGCCCGGACGTGGGGCTCGCCCGCCGAAACGCCGGCAAGCACCGCGTCAAGACCCCGGGGATCCCCGATTTGCGAAAGGGATTCCAGCGCGGCGATACGCAGGAACTGGCCGCCCTCGCCGTCGCCGGCAATGCCGGAAAGGAACTCCACCGCCGAGGCGGAACCGTTGGTGCCCAGCGCCAGGATTATCTCGCGCTGGGGCCCGGCGTCCAGGTCGCGGTCCCCGTGGAACTCGACAAGGTACTCGGCCATGTCGTCGGCGACCCTGCCGCCGGCCGCCCCGCCGATGCGTCCAAGGGCACGGATCGTGTTCGTCAGAAAGCGCCTTTCCTCGCTTTCGGCTACCTCGCGAAGGACCGGGATGGCCTCGGCCGCGCCTATCCTGCCAAGGTAGTCTATCGCGGCAAGCACCGTCTCGCCGTGCTCGTCGAAGCGTTCCTCCACGGCGTGGATGGCCCGTTCCTCCAGCCCGGTTCTTTCCCTTTCGCCGAAAAAGTTAAAGGCCACGGCCAGGATGTTGTGGTTGCCGGTGTTTCCCACAAGGGCGATAATTTCGTTGTCCAGGGAGTCCGTGCCTTCCTCCCTAAGCTCGCGCATAAGGGCGGCGATTTCCGTTTCCGTGCCGAAACGCACTATGTCGCGCCGCAGCTCGTCTATGTCCACCCGCTGCTGCTCCGTCCTTTCCTGCGCGTGAACGCCCGGCATAAACGCCGCCGGCGATAAAAACACGGCCAGAAGCAACGCCGCCGTAAAAAGTGCCTTGGGAAAAAACCCAGTTTTCATTCCGCTTTCTCCTTGTAACCCGAAAGAAAGTCCCGCTTGAACGTGGGGAAACGATTCTCCCCGATAGCGCGACGTGCGTCAATAACCAATTGGTGAAGAAAAAACAGGTTGTGGTAGCTTGCCAGCATGGAGCAGAGTATCTCCTGATTTTTAAATAAGTGGCGCAGATAGGCGCGGCTGTACTGTCTGCATACTTTGCAGGCACACTCTTTATCTATCGGCATAAAATCCATTCGCCTGTCGGTTTTTTTTAGGGCAACCGGCCCCCGGCGGGTATAAACCCTGCCGTTTCTGCCTTCCCTGGTTGGCACCACGCAGTCGAACATGTCCATGCCGTTTTCTATGGCCTCCAGGATGTATTCCGGGGTTCCTATGCCCATAAGGTACCTGGGTTTTTCCAGCGGCATAAGCGAGGCCGTAAGCCCCAGCGTCTCGGTAAAGGCCGCGTGGGGCTCGCCGACCGAAAGCCCCCCGATCGCGATGCCCGGGGTGCCCGCCTCGGCGCAGGCCTCGACGCTTCGCTTGCGCAAGTCGGGGAAAAAGTTCCCCTGGACGATGCTGAAAAGGCTTCCCCGGTAGCCTTCCCCCCGCTTTTGCTCCCAGGCACGAACCGCCCGGCCCATCCACCCGGTGGTAAGGTCCAGCGCTTTTTCCGCCTCCCCGCGATCCGCGCCCCAGGCGCTGCACACGTCAAGCTGCATCTGAATGTCGCTGCCTATGACGCACTGGGTTTCGACCACGTTTTCCGGGGTAAACAGGTGCCTTGACCCGTCTATGTGGGACTGGAACCGCACGCCCTCCCCGGCGATCTTGCGCAGGCCGGAAAGCGAGAAAACCTGGTATCCCCCCGAGTCGGTGAGTATGTTCCGGTCCCAGGCCATAAAGCGGTGCAGCCCGCCCGCGCCGGCCATGACCTCCATTCCGGGGCGAAGGTACAGGTGGTACGTGTTCGAAAGAATAATCCCGAAGCCGATTTCCCGCAGGTCCCCGACCGTAAGGGCCTTTACCGTGCCCGCCGTTCCCACCGGCATGAACACCGGCGTGGAAACCTCGCCGTGGGGAAGGCGCAGGACGCCGGTTCGCGCCAGGGAGTCGCGGTCTTTGGAAACGACGTCAAAAAGCATACCTATAATATAACACTTTTTGCGCCCGCGATCCCTTTCGCCGCCGATTTCCTAGGTCTTGGCCCCCCCCAGCAGCAGAAGGCCAACCGCTATAAAAAACGCCACCGGAAACCAGGCGCCGACAAAGCCGGGTATTTGGCCCATCCTTGCCAGCATCATGGTGATCATCTCGATCACGTAGAACACCACCGCCGCCGAAAGACTGGCAAGCAGGCTCATCAACAGGATGTTTTTCCGGAACCTGCCGCCCATCGACAGCGAAAGCACCATCACGATGAACGAGACCGAGGCGAATGAAAACCGGTGAAAGAAATCCGCCTCCGCCTCGGCGTAGGGCAGGCCCGCGGCCCTTAGGTCCTCGACCAGGTTCCTAAGTTCCAGGGCCGAAAGCTCCTCCGGCCTTACGGCGCTTCGCCTGAATATGTCCGGGTGCTCCCTGAATTCGTCCGTGGGCGGAAGCGGCGCGGCCCGCAGAAACCCGTCGTCCCAAAAATAGATTATGGGACTGACGAAGTTCCAGTAGTCGCCAGTCCACGTCGCCCTGGGCGCGCGGATTAGCGAGATAAAATCGCCCTGGGCGTTCTGCTCCACGATGCTTATTCCGTTAAGTACCTGCCCGATATGGTCGTAAAAATCCACCGAGTAAATAAGCTGGCCCCCGCGCGACCGTATCACTATGTCCGAGTTGTGCTCCACGACGTGCTGGCGCAGCGCGCGCCTTGTAAGCTCGTTCTTGGTCCGCATCGTTGGGACAACCACCGCGTCGTCAAAAAAAAACGAGAAGAACGAGGCGACCAGCCCAAGGATCAGCAGGGGCAGGCTGAACCGCCGGAAGGGAATCCCCGACGAAAAAATCGAGGTAAGCTCGTTGCGGGCGTAAAGATCCCCCAGGGTGTACGCCGACGCGAAAAGTAGCGATATTGGCAGGGCGAACGCGAAAGCCTGGGGCAGGTAGAACAGGCTTATCCGCATGATCTCGACAAAGGGAACCTCGTTGTTCAGGTAGCGCACCAGATGGGCGAACAGGTCGATTATCGACAGCAGGAAGGCGAACATGCCCAGGGCGGCGACGAAAATGAGCGAGAACTGCCGCAACAGGTAACGGTCTAGGATCCTTACCATCTATTTGAACACCTTGACGGCGGCCAGGATCGAGCCTATCGACAGCGCCAGGATGTTGGGGGTCCAAATCGACCAGAAGGGCGAGGTGCCAAGCCTGACCCCCATGGTCTGCCCGCCCAGAAGCAGGGCCCAGTAAATGACCGATATAATCAGCCCGAAGATAAAGCCGACGGTCTGGCCGCTTTTTTTCGCCATAAGCCCCAGCGCGACCGCAAGAAAGACGAACGAAAAGGCCCCAAAGGGAACCGAGAATTTCTGGTTGAACTCCAGCCGGTAAAGCGAAAGCGTGCGGTCCCTTCGCATGTTTTCCAGGGTCTGCACCTCGCGCTCGAAGGTCGTCAGTTGGTTGTTCCTTCGGTTCCAGACATTCGAGTCCGGACCCTCCCTAAGGTTCTGCTCCAGGGCAAGGCCGAGCGAGGCGACCCTGTTCTGCCTGTCGTTCACCCTGACGTCAAGGTCGGCGCTTAGCCTTTGGATCTCCCGGAACACGTCCACCGAGCTCATCTCGCGGGGGCTTATCGAGGTCAGCGTCTGTATTATGTCCTCCTGCGGCACCCAGTAGCGGACCGAGCTGGCGAAGGCGTAGTCGTAGTCCTCCCTTGCGATTTCCCTGGACGACTGGATAAAGGCCCGGGACATGTCCAGGCTAAGGCCGTCCCTGCCGGCGTCCCTAAGCTCGGCGGTGTTGGCCATTATAAGCCGGCGCTCGCCGTCCCCGGTGCGGTCCATGATCAGCACGTTGTTTATCGAGTTGCCGATCACGTCGCCGGTGACGATAACCGTGTCCCTGAACCTTATGACCGAGTTCGACGCCATTTCCAGGGCCGGGGTGGAAACAAGAATGCGCCGGTACAGTTGCCTGAACTGCAGGGTCCCCGCCGGAAGCAGTATGTCGTTCGCGACAAACGCCACTAGGGAAATCACAACCCCGACGGTTATGGCCGGGACAAACACGTTGCGAAAGGAAAGTCCCGACGAAAGCATGACCAGGATTTCGTTGTCGCTGGAAAGCCGCCCAATCGTCATAAGCGTCCCGACCAGCGAGGCAAACGGGGCGGACAGGGCGATAATCGACGGCAGGGCGAAAAGCACCAGCAGGGCCACCTGGTACAGCGGCACCTGCCTGGTCAGAATGTCCTGGGCCATCAGCAATAGCTGGTTGACGAAGAAAATAAAGAAGAAAAACAGGAACGCGATTAGAAAGGCGAAAAACGTCTCGCCAAGGACGTACTTGTAGATGGTCAGGGACATGGAACGGGGGCTTTCCCCGCCCGTCCTGCCCGTAAAAAGCCACCTGCGAACCATGGACGGAGAACCCGTGAGTCTTTTTATGATGCCGGAGCCCGCCGCCCCAATTTCGTTCATCCCGTAGATCCAAAACCGCCGGCGCCCCGCTCCGTTACGGAAAGTTTCCCCGTTTCCGCTTCCAGGATAAAAGCCCGGGCGAAGGGGGCGATGACCAACTGGGCGACGCGGTCGCCGTTTTTTACGGTGAACGTTTCCGCGCCAAAGTTCGCCAGGATCACGGCAAGCTCGCCCCGGTAGTCGGAATCGATTGTCCCCGGCGAGTTCAGCACCGTGACGCCGTGCCTTGCCGCCAGGCCGGATCGGGGCCTTACCTGCCCCTCGAACCCCTCCGGGATCTCCAGGCATAAGCCCGTGGGGACTTTTGCCCGCCCCATGGGCGGAATGGGCAGGTCTTCCGCAAGAAAGGCCCTAAGATCCATGCCCGCCGCCCCGGCGCTTTCGTAGCGGGGCAAGGTGACGCGGGGATCGGTTCTGGATACCTTTAGGGTCGCCTGCATATTGTAATTATGGGCTTTTATGGCGGTTTTAGCAATATGCGCCGGCCGGCGGCGCCGGCAGGTTTTTCAACCCGTTTGTCTGAACGCCCGTCCAAAAAACCTTTACTTTCCAGGCTTTTCGTGGTATACATAACCATGCTTGGCGACAACCGAAACAGTCGTATTTACGCCCAACACCGTTTTGGATGCGAAATAAATATTGTTACGAATGAAAGGTATAGAAACCCTTGCCCTGTAGCCAGCGGCGACATTTACCCCCCCCCCCGAATGTAAATGAACCACTTTCATTCGAAAGTATAATTGCGCCCCAA
>WQRP01000038.1 GCA_009786675.1 Treponema sp.
CCCCTGGTTGGGTTTTTTAACATGATGCTGGGAAACCACAATTTGCCCCAGCTTGGCTTTGTTAACCACAATACGGGGGATTTTTCCAGTTTTCAGGCCGGTTTTGTCAACACCACGGGTGGCCGTTTTTCCGGCGCACAGATTGGGTTCGTGAATACTTGTGGAGGAAATAGTGCCGGTATACAGACGGGGTTCATAAACACTTCCAGGGGTGAGGTGCTAGGCGCGCAGGTTAGTTTTATTAACACTGCGGGCAGCGATTTGTACGGATCGCAAATCGGGTTTATAAATACTTCTATGGGTACTGTCAGCGGCGCACAGGTTGGATTTATTAACACCTCGATAGGCGACATAAGGTTTGCACAAGTTGGTTTCATAAACACTTCCTTGGGCGATACCACTGGTTTACATCTGGGGTTTATCAATACTTCCAGGGGCGAGATGCGGGGCGCACAGCTTGGGTTTATCAACACCTCTTTAAGAGGCGGGCAGCTTCCGCAGATTGGTTTTATAAACACTTCCGCCGGGCCGTTAAACGGGATGCAGCTTGGTTTTATAAATTTTGCCGACAGCATAGAGGACGGTATTCCCATTGGCTTTATATCGATAGTGCGGAACGGCGGTTTCCGAGCCGTGGAATACGTTTTTACGGATTTTTTCCCTGTTGGCATGGGGCTTAAATTGGGCGTGGAAAGGTTGTATACGACCATATACGTAGCATACGATGTAACCGAGGATCGTGCCTGGGAAAACTTTGCCCTGGGATTTGGAATAGGGTCGATCATCCCGATAGGCGAATCCTTCTTTTTTAACCCGGAATTGACATCGACTTTTGCCCCGATTGTCCACCGGAACGGAACGCATCAGCTACTAAGCTTTGTCCCGCTTGCCGGCTTTAACATTAACAGGCATTTCAGTGTTGTCGCCGGGCCTTCCGTTACATGGGGTTGGGCTCGTGGTGGTGCCGACGCGTCGAGGGAACCTTTTTTCAGCATCGTAAACCATGACATAAGCGACAGGCATTCCATTATCGTCGGGGCAAGGGCTGGACTACGGTTCCGATTCTAGGAAAAGCCAAACAAGGAGCTATTTATGAGGGCGACAATTTTTGTTCTGGTCTTTCTCGCGCTAAGCCTGGAGCTGGCAAACGCGGGGGGAAGACCCGAACTGGTCAACGAGCAGGAAATCGCGCTGGATCAAATATATGTGATAACCATTCGCTATCGATCCGACGACATTATTCTGCTAAGGCACGATTCCGACACGCTCGTAATCAGGGAATACATGTCAGCAAACAACAGCGATCTTTTCGCCGTCATAACGCGCTCCGGAAACGAACTGCTTGTCACGGGTGGACACAGGCCCGTGACTTTTGGCGCGTTCGGAACCCGCATCGAGATTTCGATTCCGGCGTCGAACAGGAGTATCGCGGTAAGCTCGTCCAGTGGCGACATAGTGGCGTCCGGCGAACACGCCGCGTCGTCGTTCCATATCGAAACTTCGAGCGGGCGGATTGTGGCCAATTCCCTTGCGGCGGGCAGCGTAAGAATGGGCAGCGCGAGCGGGAGGATAACGGCAAACTCCGTTACGGCGGACGTGGTGAGCATCGAAAGTTCAAGCGGGAGGATTGCGGTTGGTTCCATTACGGCGAACAGGGCAAATGTCGAAAGTTCGAGTGGCGGCATTGCCTTGGGTGCGGTTAACGGCGACGTTTCCGTGAGATCGGCAAGCGGCAATATCGAGTTGGATATGGCAACCGGAGCCGTGGATATAAGGTCGTCCAGTGGCAGGGTTCGCGGCACGCTTGCCGGGGATCCGGGGGACGTGTCGGTCGAGACGGCCAGCGGCGGCGTTACGCTGAATCTTCCGTATGGTCTTGCGTTTAACTTTTCCTCCAGGACATCGAGCGGTAATTTACACACGCCGTTCGACGATCGGCTTTTTAGGCCGCTGACCGACAGGAGTTCCGCGCAGGGTGTTATTGGTGGCGGCGGTGTCTTGCCAGATGATATTCACAGAAACATTGACATACGGACTGGGTCTGGATCGATAAGGGTGAACTGGGTAAACTGATTTATGGGGTTTGCAATATTTATGCCGGCGGTGGCAATACCGCAAGGGAGTTAGGGAAATGAAAAGAGAACGCACGAAAATCAACGGACGGTGGTTGGCGCTTCCGGTTATCCTTGTCGCGGGTCTTACGGTTGGCTGTGTTATCAACGCGGGCACCTACAATATACGCGGCAACGGCAACGTTGTGGGTCAGCAAAGATCGTTGCAGGGGTTCGACTCGGTGGTGCTTGCCGGTGTGGGAAACGTGAATATCCATCCTGGTGAGGAATCCAGGGTGGTGGTAACAACTGACAGTAATATTCAGGATTTTATTACGACAGACGTCAGTGGGACTTCCCTGCGGATAGGTGCGCGAAAGAACACGAGTTTTAACCCAACTAGGCTGACAATTGATGTTTACCTGCCGACGCTAAGGAGCATCAGTCTACAGGGAGTTGGAAATTTTACTGTCGGTGCCGGGGAAGCTTCTTTCCTGGAATTAATCCTTGACGGTGTCGGGGATATCGACGCGCAGAATTTCGAAGCCGGGAGTGTCAATGTTAACCTTTCCGGTGTCGGCGACATAAGGGCATGGGCAACGAATACCCTGACCGGGAATCTTTCAGGCGTCGGTAATGTTCGTTTCCGGGGTAATCCTTCAACCAACACCGTTAACCGTAGCGGAGTGGGGCAGGTTAGGCCGCTGTAAAGACAAGGCGGGGCGCAAAAAGGCGAAAGCGTTTTGGTCAGTCTAGGGATCGCAGGGCTTCCACCAGATCGCTCTTGGCAATTCCCCAGTTGCGCCCGAATCGCGCAAGCAGCGAATCCGCCAGGGCCATGAACCTGTCAAAGACAGGGGAGGGGCCCGGATCCGCAAGACCCCGGTTGACGATAAGCTCCCAGAAGCGGGCGAAGTTTTTTATCCTGTCCAGATCCCCGGCCTGGATTGCGGCGGTCTCGATTACCTCGTAGGGCGGCGAGGGGCTGTAGCGCGACGTCGAATGCCTGGCGATGGGCGCCCCGGGCAGCAGCTTTAGTATGCCTAGCTGCACCTCCACCGGGGCGGGTTCCGGGGATCCCCGCAACGACTCCCACAGCATGTCAAAGCCTTTGGCGAAAGAGGCCGCGTCTTCCCCGGGCAGGCCGGCGATCAGGTCGGCGTGAATGATGGCGCTGGTTTTCCGCCTAAGCAGGCGCAGGGTTTCAAGCCCCCGGATCGGATCCGGGGATCTGCCGACCAGAACGGAAACCTCCGGGTTAAGGGTTTGGATTCCGATCTCCAGCCTTAGCGAGCCGGGCGGGAAACGGGCGATGGTTTCCATTAGCCCGGGCGGGAACCGAAAGGGAACCATCTCGAAGTGGACGGTAAAGGAATGGCCAGCGTCCTCCCCAAGGTACCCCAGAAAAAATTCCATGATGCGTTTGGCCCGCGCAGTGTTGACGTTAAAACTCCGGTCAAGAAACTTAAACGTCCGCACGCCCCGGAGTATAAGCCGGCGCATTTCCCCCAGAAACGGTTCCAGGGGAAATTCCCGGACCTTGCCGTCGCGCGAGCTAAGGCAGAATTCGCAGGAATAGGGACATCCCCGGCTTGCCTCGACGTACACCAGCTTTTTTCGTGCATCCTCGTCCGTGTACAGCCCGTAGCCGGGTTTAAGCTCGCCCAAGTCCTCCCGCGCGAATTCCCGGCTTGCGGCCGGCGTTTTGCCGGAGAACACGGCCTCGCACAGTTCCCGGAACGCCGTTTCGCCCTCGCCCAAAACCCGGCAATCGGCGTATTGGAAAATCCCGGAGTCCTCCGGCAGGAACGAGACCTCCGGGCCGCCCAGAACGACAAAGGGCCCGGCCCCTTTCCAGGCTTTCCGCAGTTCCACAAGCAGTTCCAGGGTGGCGGTAAGATTCCAGATTGAAACGGAAAGGCCGAGCACGCGGGGCCCGGCCGCAAGAATGGGCTCGGTTTTTTCCCGCAGGGGTTGGCGAAGGGCGAATTCCATAATCTCGCAGCGTTCCCGCAAAGGGCCAAGGTTGGCCTTTAGGAGCCGCAGGGCCAGGGAGGGATGAATCCACTTCGCGTTGATTGTGGCAAGAAGTATGCCGTCGCGCATCTACTCCTCGGGCCCCAGTCGCCGGCGAAGCGCCTTCTTTCTGCCCTGCTCGTGTTTCGACCGCAGCCGCTGTTCCCTGGCGGCCCTGGACGGCTTGGTGGCCCGGCGGGTTTTGGGCAGCCTGCCCGCCGAGGCGATAAGAGACTCAAGCCGAAAGTACGCCCGCTCCAGGTTGGTGCGTTGGGAACGCTCCTCGTCGGCGTTTATTACGATTTCGTCGCCAACGGTGATTCGCCTAGCCAGCACCTCGCGGGCTCTTTCCAGTTCGGCCGGGGTAAGCCCGGCGACGTCGCAAAGGCGCAGCCGCAGCGTGACTTTTGTGTTAACCTTGTTGACGTTCTGCCCGCCGGGGCCGCCGGCCCTGGAAAAGGCCGGCTCGGCGGCGGCGCGGATTGACAGTCGTAAAAGCGCGGTGTCCATATGGGGCCAACCCGGGATCTACCAATACCGCGCGTCGATGAATGCCTTCGGGTCGCCAAGAAACACGTTCGCGTTTCCCAGGAAGGCGTCCGGGTTTGCCACCGCCCAGAACGCCTCTTTCGGCCTAAGGTTCTCGCCGAACAGCAGGGGGCTTCCCCGGGCCCTCCAACTGGCCGGATCGTCAATGCCCCAGAACGTCACCCGGCGGATGTGCTCGGCGTTTTCCCTAAAGACGCGGAAAAGCTGCGCGTACAGGATTGCCTGGTTTCTTTCCTGGCGCGGGGAAATCGGGCGGGCGGCGGCGTTCCCAACGGTTACGTCAAGCTCGGTTATGCTGACGTACACGCCCAGGGTGGCGAAACGCTGTATCGAGGCTCGCACGCTGGCCGGGCTGGTGGGCCCCCAGGGAAACGCGGCGCCCGCGCCGTCCCGGTGGTAATGCCCCTGCATCCCGACCGCGTCGATAAGCCGCCGGCCGTTGTTTTCGGCGGCAAACCTGTCGTTCAGTTCCCTAACCATGAAGTAAACGGCGAGCCTCTTGTTCGCACTGTCAAGGTTGTAATCGTTGTAGTACAGAACCATGCCGGGGTTAATCTCGTCGGCTATCCGCCTGGCCGTCGTGAACGCGATCCAGATGAAGCAGTCGCCGTTGGGGTCGGAGCCTATCGCCCTGAACCAGCCCGAATAGTTCCGCAGGAAACTTCTCCAGTTCCTGGGGCCAACCCCCGCCCCGACCGTGCTCGGAAAAACCTCGTTCAGCACGTCCCAGGATTCGACGCTGTCCCCGAAATGGCGCATCACCCTTTCGATGTGGTACGTCATGTTCGCGATTGCCTCGGCGCTTCGGGATCTGTCCCCGTGGGCGTACATCCACGCGGGGGTCTGCGAGTGCCATACCAGGGTGTGCCCGTGGAGCCTCATTCCGTGTGTCCGGGTGAAATTTACGATGCTGTCCGCGCCGGCGATATTCCAGGATTCCGGGTGGGGCCGTATCCAGTCGGGCTTCATCTCGTTTTCCGCGGTCACGATGTCGAAGTGCCTTGTAAGTATGTGCTCGCGGGCGGGGTTCCCTATGTCCGCCATATGCCCGCCCTGCCAAGGGAAATTGACCGACGCGATGATGTTTCCCATGGGGAAGTAGTCCGCCCAGATCATGCTTAGCGAAGGCAGCTCGTCAAAGTGGGGAACCTCGACCCTTCCCGTTGTGCCGCAGGCCATCAGGGTAATGCCGGCGCAGGCCAGCAGAAAAAACCTTTTCATTTTGCTTTTCGCCCTTTCGTTTTTTTGTTCGCTGGTTGCCCGGCGTCCGGGCAACCAGCACTGCACGCTACCAATACCGGGCGTCGATGACTGCTCTTGGATTCCTAAGGAACGCGTCAATATCCGCGTTGGAGCGAGGCTGGCCGTCCGGGTAGATGAACGCATCCGGGTGGGCTGCCGCCCAGAACGCCTCTTTCGGCCTAAGGTTCGCGCCCCAAAGAAGCGGGCTGCCCCGGTGCCTCCAGCTTGCCGGATCGTCAATCCCCCAGATCGACACGCGGCGGATAACGTCCGCGTTCTCCCGGAAAATATTGAAAAGCTGCGCGTACACGATGGCCTGTCGCCTTTCCTGCGACGGGGTGATGGGGCTGATGTCGGTGTTCCCGACCGTCAGATCCAGCTCGGTTATGCTGACGTACACGCCCAGCGAGGCAAAGCGCTCGATAGTGGCGCGCACGTTGCTGGGAAGGATTGGGCCCCAGCCAAACGCGCCGCCCATGCCCGCGCCTTCCAGATGGTAGTGGGCCTGCATACCGATAACGTCAATCAGACGCCGGCCGTTGTTTTCCCTGGCGAACCTTTCGTTCATCTCCCGCACCATATAATAGATGGCGTTCCTTTTGCCGGCCCTGTCCTCGTTGTAGTCGTTGTAGTACAGAAGCATGGTGCCGACAGGACGCCCGGCCTCGACGTCAATCTCGTCAGCCACTCGCCTGGCCGTGGTGAACGCGTACCATATAAAGCAATTGCCGGTGGCCGGATCAAACGGGATGGCCCTGTTCCATGGCGTGTTCCGCAGCGCGTTTCTCCAGGTAGTCGCCGTAACGACAGCGCCGACGCCGCTGGGGAAAATCTCGTTCAGCACTTCCCAGGATTCGACCCTGGTTCCCAAACGCCGCATTACATATTCGATATGCTCCTGAAGGTTAGCGATCGCATGTTCCCTGGGATGGGGCCCGGGTACGGCGCTGGTATAGGTCCAACCCGCAGGCAGCCCGCCCGCGATATTCAGCCACGATGGGGACTGCGAATGCCAGGCCAGGACATGCCCGTGGACCCTAAATTCGTGGGCCTCGGCAAACCCCATTATCCTTTCCACGCGATCCCATCGCCAACTGGGTGCCCTGGCATTGATCGCGTCGGGCTTCATTTCGTCTTCCGCGGTAAGAATGTCAAAGTGCCTTATAAGAATCGCCTCGCGCTCCGGGTTCCCTATGTCCGCAACCCGGTCCGGCCGCCAACTGTAATCGAAGGACGCGATTATGTTGCCCATGGGGAAATAGTCCGCCCAGATCATCCTAAGCGAAGGCAGGGTGTCAAGCCCGGGATCGCGTTGCGCCCCGGTACCGCATGACGCAAGGGCCAGCAAGGCAATGCCGGCGACCAGCGCAAATCGTTTCGTCATCATCATTTTCATCGTTTTCTCCTGTTTTTTCCGTATCGTAAAATCTGCCACGGCATTAGCCGTGGCGTTCGTTAACAAAAACCCGTTACTCCCATGCGCCCAGGGGAATCAATCCCAGATCGCTAGCCCTGGCCCTGGGGTTGGCAAGAAAGGCGTTAATCTCGGCAGCGGGACGCGGCTGGCCGTTTGCAGGATTAACGAAAGCGTCGGGAGCAGCTACGGCCCAGAAAGCCTCTTTGGGTTGAAGGTTGGCATCCCATAGAAGCGGGTGGCCTCTCCACCTCCAGCTTGCGTTATCGTTCATTCCCCAAATCGACACCCTGCGAAGGGAAGCATGGTTGTCGCGGAAAACCCGGAAAAGCTGCGCGTACATGATCGCCTGATCCCTTTCCTGCTGTGCGGTAAGGGGAGGGTTGGGGGGAAGAGCATTGTTAGGGTTAGGCTGCGGATTAGCCTGCACGCCCCCCACCGTTATATCCAGTTCCGTTATGCTGACATGCCGCAGGAGTCCCTGGCCGATCAACGATGCAAAACGCTCTAGCGAAAGGCGCACGTTGTTAACGTTAGTAGGCCCCCATGGAAACGCGGATCCCGAGCCGCTCCGATGGTAATGCGCCTGCATCCCGATGACGTCGATAAGTATCCTTCCGTTGTTTTGCGCGGCAAACCTTGTGTTCATCTCGCGTACCATGTAGTAAATGGCAGCCCTCTTGTTAGGGTTTTCCTCGTTGTAATCGTTGTAGTACAGGAGCATGGTACCCAGGGGTCTTCCAGCACCGGAGTCAATCTCGTCCGCAACACGTCGCGCCGTGGTAAACGCAATCCATATATAACAATATCGATTGGGGTCGTGGGTGGTATGTGGGCGGGTGCCTATTGCCCTTGCCCAAGGGGTTCCAGTGCCGTGGGGAGGGCCCCCAGGGGTATAATTCCGCAGGTTATTCCTCCAGTTCCCCCCCACCACGGCCGGCCCGCCGCCACTGGCAAAGATTTCGTTCAATACCTCCCAAGATTCAACGCCGGTTCCAAAATGCCGCATCACCCTTTCTATGTGGTTCACGAGGTTTTCGATTGCGTCATCCCTATCTATGGGATTCCCGCCCTGGGATGTTTGATTCAAGTGCCAAGGGGACTGTGAATGCCAGACCAAAACATGTCCGTGTAATCCCATTCCGTTGCTATTTGCGAAAGTCCTTATTCTGTTTGCGGAACTGTTAGGATTGGTGAATGTAAACCATCCCGGCTGAGGCTGAAGCGCATCGGGCTTCATGGCGTTTTCCGCCGTCAGGATACTAAAATGCCTTCTAAGCATAGCCTCGCGAGTTGGATTTCCTATGTCTGCCACATGACCCGATCCTATCGGCCCCTGCCAAGTGTAATTAGTAGCCGCAACGATATTCCCCAACGGGAAATGCTCCGCCCAGATATACCTTAGGGAAGGCAGGCCCACCACGGTAATGTCGATGTGCGCAGTTATATACGGGTTTCCTTCCGCCCTGACGGTAACCCGAACGGGGCCACCTATCGACACGCCGGTGATCGCGCCGTTTGGTAAAACGCTGGCAATTGACGGGTTGGCGGAAACCCATTCAAGGGCCTCCACCGTCGCGGCGGCGGGGTACCTAATCACAATGGGGGCAAGTGTCTCGCCTACGGAAAGGTTTTCCGAATTGGTATTAAGCGTGATGCTCTCTAATGGCGGCCGGGAAACTACCGTGATGTCAATATACGCATACACGTCCTGGTTTTCAACCGCCGTGACGGTGATCCGTACAGGGCCGCCTGCCGACTCGCCGGTAATCACGCCGCTTGGTAAAACGCTGGCCACCGTCGGGTCGGCGGAAATCCATTTAAGGGTTTCCTCTGTCGCGGCGGCAGGATGCCTGGTAACAATGGGGGTAACTGTCTCGCCTACAAAAAGGGTTGTCGAAACAAGGTTAAGCGTTAGCTCCTCTAATGGCGGCCGGGAAACTACCGTGACGTCAATATACGCATATACGCCTGGGTTTTCAACCGCCGTGACGGTAACCCGAACGGGGTCACCTATCGACACGCCGGTAATCACGCCGCTTGGTGAAACGCTGGCAATTGACGGGTTGGCGGAAACCCATTTAAGGGCCTCCGCTATCGCGGCGGCAGGATGCCTGGTAACAATGGGGGTAACTGTCTCGCCTACAAAAAGGGTTTCCGAAACAGGATAAAGCGAGAGATCCTGCAGCGGGGGACTGGCGTTTACCGTGATATCAATGTGCGCGTACACGCCCGGGTTTTCGACCGATGCCACGGTAACCCTTACGGGGCCTGCCGGTGTCGGTGCCACGGCGGTAATAACGCCGTTTTCCACGCTAACCAATTGCGGGTTGGCGGAAGTCCACGCCAAGGTGGCCGGCGAATTGGCAGGATCCTTCGTGACAACTGGGGTAAACGTCTGACCCACATAAAGGGTTTGCGAAACAGAATTAAGCGCGATTCTACGAAGGCCGTTCCCCGTGCCAGGATCCGTAGGGCACGCCGTAAAAGCAAAGGCTAAAACGGCAATGCCGGCAAAAATCAGCGCAAATCTTTTCATTGTTTTTACTATGGCCTCCAGTTAAATCCGGTAAAGTTGTCACCGGAAAACTCGCCTAGATAACGCGGTGCATGTTCCGCAAGAAAAGCGTCTGGATCCAGCACCGCCCAAAAAGCCTGTTTTGGATTTAGCCTGCCATCGAACAGCAGGGGATTGTATTGCGCCCTCCAACTGGAAGGATCGTCAATTCCCCAGATCGATACCCTTCGCAGGCCCGGTTCGTTCCGCGCCCTTTGCGCCACTGTAAAGCTTCTAAAAAGGTTAAACAGCCGCGCGTACATTATGGCCTGGTCCATTGCCCGCCCCCCCGCGAATATGTCCATCTCGGTTATGCTTATGTACACGCCAAGCGAGGCAAAGCGTACCAGCGAATCGCGCACGTCCCAAGGGCATACGGCGGCGGGTGGCTGGCGGTTTTGGCCGCCAACCGATCCGGGGAGCCAGTAATGCGCCTGCATTCCAATGGCCTGGATCAGGTTTTCGCCGTTCAGGGCGGCCCTGTTCCTGTTGTTTATGTCCCTGACCATGTGGTAAACGGCGAACCTTTTCCTGGGGATGTTCAGGTTGTAATCGTTGTAGTACAACACCACGTCCAGGTTGTTCGCTCTTGCCACTTCCCTTGCCTGCAGAAACGCCGTCTCCACGAAATCGAAGCCCATCGGGGTGAACCAGTTGGTATAATCAGTCGCAATGGGCGGCCTCCGTAGTACGCCGTTTTGCCTCCAGTTCCAATTTGTGCCCCACGGCAAGCCGGCGTCCGTTATGTACCAGGGCCAGAAACCGTCGCCCACGCCGGGGCCGCCGGTCATGACAACCTCGTTCAGCACGTCCCAGGATTCCACCCTGTTGCCCAGGCGTGTCATTACGGTTTCGATGTGTTCCCGCATGTTCGCGGTTGCGGTTGCCCGGCTAACGCCCGGGGGGGCCAGCCACTGGGGGGATTGGCTGTGCCATACCAGGGTGTGCCCGTGAACCCTCATGCCGGAAGCCCGGGCGGTATCCACTATCCTGTACGCGCGATCCCACCGGTAAGACGCGGCCTGGACGTTAATCGCGTCGGGCTTCATTTCGTCTTCCGCGGTAAGGATGTCGAAGTGGTGCTGAAGCAGAGACCAGCGTGTCGAGTTTCCTATGTCGGCCGGCCGGTGCCGCCAGGTATAGGAAAAAGACGCAACGATATTGCCCAAAGGAAAGTACGGCGCCCATGCCTCCCTTAGGGAAGGCAAGTCCGTGGGATCGATGGTATCGGTGGGGCACGACGCAAACGCGAAAGCCAACAGTGCCGCGCAGGCAATCAAAATCGGTTTTTTTGTTTTCATGTTTAATCCCACGCAATTTCGGGAATTAAGCCACTGGCCCTGGGATTGGCAAGAAAGGCATTAATTTCCGCGGCAGGGCGTGCCTGGCCGTTTGCAGGATTAACGAAGGCATCCGGGGCTGCCACCGCCCAGAAAGCCTCTTTGGGTCTAAGGTTGCCATCCCAGAGATGTGGGCTGCCCCTGTGCCTCCAACTGCCAGGATCGTCAATTCCCCAGAACGAAACCCTGCGAAGGTGTTGCGCGTTGTCACGGAAAATCTGGAAAAGCTGTGCATACATAACCGCTTGTTGCCTTAGTTGCGCTGCGGTAGGGGGGGTGCCTGGAGGGCGAGTATTCACGTTGCCTCCCCGGTCATTCCCCGTGTGCCCCACCGTTATGTCCAGCTCGGTTATGCTAACATATATACCTAGCCTGGCAAATTGCTCTAGAGTGGCACGCACGTTGGCAACATTAACAGGCCATGGATACGCCGCACCAGTATCTCCCACATGGTAATGCCCCTGCATCCCGACCGCATCGATAAGGCGCCTGCCGTTGTTTTGTGCGGCAAACCGAGTATTCATTTCCCGAACCATGTGGTAAATGGCCATCCTTTTGCCCGGTTGCTCCTCGTTGTAATCGTTGTAGTACAGTATCAGGTCAGGGCGACCTATCTCGTCCGCAACCCGCCTTGCCGTGGTGAACGCAATCCAGATAAAACAATTGTTGTCGGGATCGGTGGCACTGGAACCTATCGACGAAAACCAACCTGAAGTATTGTAGTCTGGAGCGCCTGGACCTGGGTTTCCACGCAAAAAATTTCTCCAGTTATTCGCAGTAACAGTCGCACTACCAGGAACACCGCTCCAAATAACCTCGTTCAGCACTTCCCAGGACTCTATGTACCTGAATTCAGGACGTCGCATTACAGTTTCAATGTGGGTACGAAGGTTTGTAATTGCCTGAGCCCTGTTGCCTGCGGCAAACATCCAGGCGGGAGTCTGCGAGTGCCAGGCAAGAACATGCCCGTGCAGCCTCATGTCGTTTCCGTGGGTAAAGTTCACTATATTGTTCGCCCGGTTCCATACCCAAGACCCAGGAGACGCGGCACCAGACCGCAACTGGTCGGGCTTCATTTCGTCTTCCGCCGTCATAATCACAAAGTGCCTTCTAAGCAGATGGCTACGAAGATTCGCCTGCGCTGCGGTCGTGCCTGCAACACCGTGGGCGGCGGTTACCGCCCCTATGTCGCTATGCCGGCGGTGGTGCCGATAAGCAACTATATTCCCCAGCGGAAAATGCTCCGCCCAGATATACCCCAAGGAAGGCACCTCGCCGATATGCCCGGGCGGGTTATCCGGGCGAGGCGGAAAATTAGTAGCCGGAGGCCTGACGTTGTTCCCTATCTCGTCATCAACGTCGGTCTGACATGCGGTAAGGCTCAAAACCAGAACCAGAACGCCGGCGATCAAAATTAGTCTTTTCATTCTTGCTTGTCCTCCTCAAAAACTTGCTTCGTACCCCGGGGAACCGCCATCACGGTTTCCCAACGCCACATCTATCATTTTAACATTATAAGTCCGCGATAACCACCAGAGGGCACGGCGAAAGCGACAACCCCTTTCATGCGCCTGTTGTCCATTTTACCACACTGTGGTAGCTTGTCAATTAAAATGCGACCCGACTTAAGGAGAGTGCGATGCTGAGCGAATACGACTGCTG
>WQRP01000039.1 GCA_009786675.1 Treponema sp.
CCCCCCCCCCCCAGTTAGTTTTTTGTCGCTCAAAGACTTGCTCTGTCTCAAAGGCCGTCGCGCCTTAAGCTGCAAGAATATATCCCGACAGATTTTCGCCTCAAAAGGAGTTCCGCATGAATAAAACCGTGACTTTGGTATTGGGAATCGTTTTGGCTCTTGGGTTTATGCTCGCTGGTTGCCGGTCGAACATGGATCCGACTCCCCCCCAGCTTACGGGGATTGTGAGCATAGACGGAATTGCCCAAGTTGGACGGACGTTGGCGGCAGATACAAGCGCCCTTGGCGGTAACGGGACCGTCTCCTTCGAATGGAGGTGGGGCGATACCGTCATAGGCACGGACAGCACCTTGGCTCTGACAACCGGCCATGAGGGAGCGATGATCGTCGTCACCGCAAGCCGTGCCGGCTATTTGGGCAGTGTCACCAGCGCGTCGCCTGTCGGTCCGGTCATTGGCGCCCCCAACTATGACAATAAGGTGCCAGGGAATACCTTGGCCGAACAACTGGCCTGGCTACGGGAGCATGCACAAAATGGCAATACCTATGTTGTCGAAATAAGCTCGGATGAGAATATCGACCCATCCGACATGTTGCCAGGTTTGGGCCATGCTGGCGTTACAATAATCCTTCGCGGCAGGAACGCGATGCGGACCGTCGGTCTTTCCGCCAACGGAACGCTTTTTTCCGTTGGTGCCGGCGTTACCCTGGTACTTGACGGCAACGTTACCCTACAGGGCAGGAACGACAACGATAACCCCCTGGTAGCCATAAGAATCGGTGGCACCCTGGTAATGAATAGCGGATCAGTGATTACGGGCAATGCCGCTTGGGACGGGGGCGGCGTGTCCGTCACTCATGGCGGCACCTTCGCCATTAATGGCGGGGAAATTTCCGGCAATACCGCGCGTCGGCGGGGCGGCGGGGTTTATGTCGATGGCATGTTCATAATTCGGGGCGGCGAAATTGCCGGAAATACTGCCGAAATCGGCGGCGGGGTATATATCGGCAGGAATGGGAACCTGCGCATGAGCGACGGGGTCATCCATGGTGTCGAGTCGGCAGAGGAACTCAGAAATACGTCCATAGAAAGTGGCGCGACGTTAAAAAACGGGGGCGCGGCCTGGTACGGCACGTTCGACCCTGTTACTGGCGAGTTTACCCAAGCGCAGTCATCCGGCGTTTTGCCCACCACAAGCAGCACCATACGGGTGGCAAACGGCGTTTTGCAGACATTGGTGCAAGGCGGCAGTTTTGCGGAGCAGCTTGCCTGGCTGCGGGTTTTTGCGCGGAGCGGCGGCGAATACAGCGTCGAACTAAGGGGCGACGAAAAAATCACTTCCGCCCAGGCGGAGCTGCCTGTTGGAAGAGGCGATATTTCCATCACCCTGCGCGGCAGCGGGGGGATGCGAACAATCAGCCTTTGTGGTACCGGAAGCATGTTTACGGTAGGCTCCGGCCTTACCCTGACGCTGGATGACAGCGTCACTTTCAAGGGTGCAGACGGACATTTTATGCCACTGGTAGACGTGACGGGCGGAACCCTGGTCATGAACAAAGGAACGACGGTTACCGGCAATGCCAGCGCTGGCGTATCCGTTGGTGGGGGTGGTACCTTCGCCATGCACGGTGGTGAGATCTCCGGCAATGGCGGCGGCGTGTCTGTTGGGCATAATGGTACCTTCACCATGCACGGTGGTGAGATCTCCGGCAATGGCGGCGGCGTGTCTGTTAGGACTAATGGTACCTTCAACATGCATGGTGGTGAAATCTCCGGCAATGCCAGTAGCGGCGTGTCTGTTGGGGGGGGTAATGGTACCTTCACCATGCACGGTGGTGAAATTTACGGTAATACCGCAAATTTTCGTGGCGGCGGCGTGATTGTTGGAAGTGGCATTTTCACCATGCACGGCGGGAATATTTTCGGGAATACCGCCGGGTCAGGCGGCGGTGTGTCCATTGAAAGAGATGGTACGTTCTATATGCATGGTGGGGCAATTTTCGATAACATCGCAAATTCCGGCGGCGGCGGCGTGCTTGTTGAATGGAATGGCATTTTCACCATGCACGGTGGGAGTATTTCTGGGAATACCGCCGGCCGGTATGGCGGCGGGGNACAAGGTTCGGTACGCATAATCAATGGAACCGTTTACGGCAACGAGTCGGCGGTGGCAACGGTGCTTAGGAACACGGCTCCCGAAGGCGCGGCCTTGTATGGCACAGCCTATGGCGGCAGATCCGGCGATATTGACACGTTTGGACCAATAATTGTTACTACCGACAACAGCATACGCGCGGTAAGTGGTGTTCTCCAAATGGAACGCGATGCCGCGGGCAACGTAAAAGTTCCCAGGACATCCCTTTGGCAGCAGGTTAATTGGCTGCAAAGCTGGGCCCTATCCGGCGGCAGGTATCTTGTCCAATTAAACGATGATGAAGACGGTGGCTTCAGGCTTGCCTTCGACGGCAGGAGCGACATTACGATTACTCTTCGCGGTACAGGGGAAATGCGTGCCATTATTGGTCTTGGCATTTGGGTATATCACGGTATTACCTTGGTGTTGGACAATAACGTCACCCTACAAGGCAGGGAAGATAACTTTAATACATTGGTAAGGGTCAACGGCGGGACTTTAATCATGAACGATGGCTCGGCGATTACGGGCAATACAGTTAATGGATTCGGATCCGGCGGTGGCGTGTCCGTTGGGGGTAATGGCACTTTTGTCATGCATGGCGGAAAGATATATGGCAATAGCGCACGGAATGGCGGCGGCGTAATCGTTTTCAGTGGCGGCACGTTCACCATGCATGACGGAAAAATTAATAACAATAGTAGTGCACAACATGGCGGCGGCGTACACGTCTATCCCGGCGGCACGTTTGCCATGAAGGGCGGGGAAATTTCCGGCAACACGGCTTCAATGGGCGCTGGTGTGTGTGTTGGACGGGGTGGAAGACCTGCCACGAACCACGCTGATGGAATGTTCGTTATGCATGGCGGAAATATCTTTGGCAATACGGCTTCTTTCGGTGGAGGGGTGGCGGTCGATAGGGACGGTACGTTCGACAAGCGCGACGGGATACTGTCCGGTAATACAGCGAGTTCTGGTGGTGGCGGGGTATTTATTGTGGACGGTACTTTTGACATGCGCGGCGGTGAAATCTTTGGTAACACCGCAGGAAATCATGGTGGCGGCGTGAGCGTCCAAAGCGGCATATTTAACATAAGCGACGGTGTCGTTTACGGCAATGAGTTGCATCACGGGGAACGCGGAAATAGAGGCTCTGTCAACTGCGCGGCTTTGAACTTATTCCGCAGCGATTCAAGCACAGCCCAACATGGCACTTTCTGCGTTTCCGGTGGTTCCTTTTACACGGTGGGTTTTTTGGGCACTACCAACAACACCATACGTGTGCGGGACGGGGTTTTGTTCGTCCTGGTAACCGGAATAATCGGCGTGCCGACTTCAACGATGGCGGGAACTCCCCTGGCCCTGAATGCCGCGGTTGTCCCGGCCAACGCGACCAACCAGGCAATTGCTTGGAGTGTGCAAAACGCTGGAACCACCGGCGCGGCCATAAGCGGCAACACGCTTAACACGACGGCCGCTGGAACGGCGACGATCAGGGCAACCATAGTCGATGGTTTGGCTGTAGGGATTCCATTCGTGCAGGATTTTGCCGTAACGGTGAACCCTTTGTTTATACCGGTAGCTAATATCTCCAACGTGCCGAACACGGCGACCGTGGGAATTCCCCTGGTTCTAACTGGCACGGTTGCTCCGGCGAACGCGACCAACAGGGCGGTTACCTGGGGCGTCGCGGACGCCGAAACCACCGGGGCGACAATTGCCGAAGGGAATATCTTTACCGCTACGAATCCTGGGATTGCAAGGGTAAGGGCGATCGTAGCCAACGGGACGGCTCCGGGAACATACTTCACCATGGACTTTACCGTCTCGGTGCAACCGGCGTTCGTACCGGTATATGAAATAACCGGCGTGCCGGTTTCAATGATGGCGGGAACGTCTCTGGTTCTGGCCGGCGCGGTTGTCCCGGATAACGCAACCAACGGAACGATTGCGTGGAGCGTCCATAGCGCGGGGACCACTGGCGCGAACATCAGCAGCGGCAATACGCTTAACGCCGCGTCCGTTGGGACGGCAACCGTAAGAGCTACCATTGTCAACGGGACGGCCTTGGGGACGAATTTCGTTAGGGATTTTGAAATAGCCGTAATTGCCGTTCCGCTTATCACTTGGGAAGCAAGCCCCGTCGGTAACCAAACCACAACCGCAATCAACTTTTACTTCAGTGCCGATCCGGGACTGATGTTTGAGACGAACATTACGATTTCTTCCGTAACGGGCTCGGCAACCAGAAGCATTTTGTCCGGCACCGGGACGACCCGGACCTTGACGGTTTTCAATGTAGTCGCCGGAACCGTGTCGGTTTCCATTAGCAGGACTGGAATTGCAAGCGGGTCTCAAACAGTGGCGGTTGTCGCGCCGGATGTTACCTGGATCGCAAACGCATCCGGCAACCCAGTAACAACCGCGATAAACTTTAGCTTTAGTCGCGATCCCGGGCCGCTGGTCGCGGCGAACATTGCGGTTACCTCCGGATCCGGTTCGGCAACGAGAGGCGTGTTGTCCGGCACTGGAACGACCCGGACCTTGACGGTAACTCCCGTAAGCGCCGGAACCGTATCGGTTTCCATAAACCGGAGCGGCATCGCGGGCGGACCGGAGACGGTGACAATTCTTAGGCCGACCGTAACCGGCGTTACCGTAAGCCCGCCAGCCGCAACCGTCGCAAGGGGCGGAACGCAGGGCTTTACCGCCACGGTCGCCGGAACCGGCAACCCCCCGCAGGCGGTTAACTGGACAATCGATGGTGGCGGGCCTTCCACCATCAACTCTGGTGGTGTACTGACGGTAAATGCCAACGAAAACCGCGCGGCGCTTACGGTGCGGGCGACATCGACCGTTGCCGGTTTCACGAATGTCAGCGGAACGGCGACGGTGACTTTGACCGGGGTGCCCGGCACAACTCTTGCCGACCGATTGGCCTGGCTGCGAGCAAATGCCCAAAGTGGCGGCGAATACCTGCTTGAAATAAGTGGTAACGAAGTTATAACTCCTGCCCAGGCTGCGCTGCCCGCCGGCAGGACTAATCTTACCATTACCCTTCGTGGTGGCGGGGGAATGCAAAGCATCAGCCTTCCCGCTGCGCCGGGCACAGCCAACGAGGGCTCTATATTTGCCATAGGTTCCGGCGTTACCCTGGTGCTGGACAGCAACGTTACCTTGCAGGGCAGGAACAACAACGACAGTCTGGTACGAGTTGGAAACGGCGGTGCCTTGGTCATGAACGACGGATCGGTTATCACGGGTAATCGTGGTACTATTCGAGTTTACGGCGGTGGCGTGCGCGTTGAAAATGGCGGGGTTTTTACCATGAATGGCGGTGAAATATCGGATAATATTGGTAACATCAGTTCTTCTGGCGGCGGTGTGTTTGTTGACAGTGCCGGAATATTTACCATGTATAGCGGGGTGATTTCCGGTAACAGGGTCGGCCAAAACGGTGGCGGTGTGCTGGTTGTGGGAACATTAAACATGCGCGGCGGAACAATTCGCGACAATATTGGCTCAGGCCCCTCCTTTTCTGGTGCTGGCGGCGGTGGCGTGGTTAATGTGGGCACCTTCAATATGTGCGGTGGCACAATATCAGGTAATAGTGCTCCTGCGGGCTTCGGCGGCGGTGTGGGTAATACGGCTATCTTTAACATGCGCGGAGGAACAATATCCGGGAATACCGCTGGAATTAACGCTGGCGGCGGCGGCGTGGCTAATTCAGGAACCTTCAACATGCACGCTGGGATAATCTCGGTTAATTCCACTGGTGGCGGCGGCGGTGGTGTCCGCAATGAGGGCACTTTCGTCATGCACGATGGGACAATTTCTGGTAATTACACTCAGGGTTCTATGGGTGTTCTTCTTCCGAGTGGCGGCGGCGTGTGGAATTCTGGTGTTTTTGACATGCGTAATGGTACAATTTCCGACAATCGTACTTATTCTGGCTCGGCCACCGGTGGTGGCGGTGTGTTTAATCGTGATGGCATTTTTACCATGTACAATGGGACAATATCCGGAAACGTTACCAGGTTTTCTGGTGGCGGCGTGCGTGTTTACACGGGATATTTTTATATGCACGGCGGGACAATATCCGGCAATGATGTAAGGAACGGCGGTGGTGGAGGCATTGGTGTTTTGACAGGAACCTTCCGAATAAGCAACGGCATCATTCACGGCAACGAGGAAACATTGGCGGCGGGGCTTAGAAACACGGTTGCCTCTGGTGGCGCGGCATTATCGGACTTCGGTCTTGGCACGGTTCAACGCGGTACTTTTTCCAACGGCGTGTTTACCCTGTTGGAAACTTTGCCTTCTGGTGTTGGCGGCTTTTCCGTCAGCGACACCATAGAAGTGATGAATGGCATCTTGATAAGACCGCAGCTATAGCGATATCCGAAAAGGGGGGGTGCAAATTCCCCCCGCCTAGGTGCCTTGACAGCTTTCCGCCCTTGTGTTACTGTACACAGAAACAAGCGCTGGCGCGAAAGGAGCAGGACATGAAACAAAAAATCCCCACCAGGATCTACCTTAACGAGGACGAGATGCCCAAGGCCTGGTACAACCTCAGGGCCGACATGAAGGAAAAGCCGGATCCGATGCTGCATCCCGGAACCCTGGAACCCGTGTCCCCGGCGGATCTGGAACCGGTGTTCTGCAAGGAGGCGGCCAGGCAGGAACTGGACGAGACTAGCCGCTTCGTTCCCATTCCAGACGGCATAATGGATTTTTACCGTGCCTTCCGCCCCTCGCCGCTGATCCGGGCCTATTACCTTGAAAAGGCCCTGGACACCCCGGCCGAGATTTACTACAAGTTCGAGGGAACCAACACCTCCGGCTCGCACAAGCTGAATTCGGCGGGCCCCCAGGCGTTTTACGCCAGGGAGGAGGGCCTGGCCTCGCTCGCCACGGAAACGGGGGCGGGGCAGTGGGGCTCGGCCATGTCGATGGCCTGCGCCTTCTTCGGGCTTGGCCTTACGGTCTACATGGTAAAGGTAAGCTCCGAGCAGAAGCCGTACCGCAAGACACTTATGGAAACCTACGGGGCCAGGGTGGTTCCCTCGCCGTCGGACACCACCCGGGCGGGGCGGAAAATCCTGGGTGAGGATCCGGGCGCCGGCGGTTCCCTGGGCTGCGCCATTTCCGAGGCAATCGAAAGCGCGGTCGGCACCGAGAAATGCCGTTACGTGCTGGGCAGCGTTCTTAACCACGTAATGCTTCACCAGACGGTGATCGGCCTGGAGACGAAAACCGCGATGGACAAGCACGGCATAAGGCCCAACGTCGTCATCGGCTGCGCTGGGGGGGGATCCAATCTCGGCGGCCTTATCGCGCCCTTTATGGGGGAAAAGATTGCCGGGAAACTCGACGCGCGTTTCATAGCCGTGGAGCCGGTCTCCTGCCCCACCTTTACCAGGGGGCGCTACGTCTACGACTTCGGCGACACGGCGAACGTTACCCCGCTTTTGCGGATGTACACCCTAGGCTCGGGCTTCGTCCCGTCCTCCGGGCACGCCGGCGGCCTGCGCTACCACGGCATGAGTCCCGTGCTGTCAAAGCTGTACCGCGACGGGCTTCTGGAAGCCCGCGCCGAATCGCAGGTTGCCGTGTTCGAGGCCGCAATCCGGTTCATGAAGGCGGAGGGAATCCTTCCCGCCCCGGAATCCTCCCACGCGATCAAGGTCGCAATTGACGAGGCCTTGGAGTGCAGGCGGACCGGCGAGAAAAAGGTGATCCTTTTCGGGCTTTCCGGGACTGGTTATTTCGACATGACGGCCTACAAGTCGTACAACGCCGGAACCATGGAGGATTTTGTTCCAGGCGACGCCGACCTGGAGAAAGGGTTCGCGTCGATCCCGGACATTCCGCAGAACAGGCCTTAGGGTTTCCGGAACAAAAACCGTGCTCGACGATAAGGTGTTATTCCCCCTCGTACCCGTTGTACGCGAACTCGCCAAACCGCGCGAACTTTCCGCCCGCCTCCACGCCGTTGGACGAGGCGTACATGCCTATCGTCGTGCCGACGAAACCCCCGGCAACGTCGGTGCTTAGAATTCTCGCGTCGGCATTTCCGCACACCACCGTGTAGTTTTGCCCGTCCTGCCCGTACCCAAAGGAAAGCTCCTGGCCCTTGGCGATAATTCGCAGGAAAATACCGGCGTCGGTTGGGACCTTGCAGTTATGTTCGGCCAGGATTGTTTCCTCGCCGTTGTCGCACTTTATAAGCCGCAGTACCCTGTCGTCGTTTTTCAGCGTAAGCACGAATTGGTAATGGTATTTGTGGTTTTGAAATATCACAAGCCCGGCGCATTCGTTTTCCGCGTCGGGCCGGAACTGCATGTGCGCGTGCGCGCCGAAGCTCATGTGCTGCTGCCTAATGCAGCAGTAGCTTACGGTGTTCAGTTTCGTGATAGGGTTTTTGTTAAGCCGCAGATGCAGGCCCTTTTCCGGATCCGAGTTTTTGATCGCGTAGTCCTCGGTTGCCGGGTTGCGTAGGAACAGCATGTTCATCGGGAACTCAGGGATCTTGCCGAAGTCGTAGGACGTGCAGAACTTTCCCGTGCCCGGTGCGAGATCCGGGGCGCGCTCCGTTTCCTGCACCAGGCCTATGCCGTAGTTTGCGACCGGCCATCCGTCCTCCCAGGACACCGGCACCAGAAAGGTTTCCCTGCCCAAATTCCTGTACCGCCCGCCGTAGGGCCTGGAAGCCAAGAGCACCATCCACCATTCGCCGCTCGGGGTTTCCACCAGATCCCCGTGGCCCACGTTCACGATGGGGTAGTCCCGCCCCAGATGCCGGTGGGTCAGTATCGGGTTGCACTTGTGGCCCTCGTAGTATCCAGTAAGTGTTTTGCTGCGGGCGACGGTGATGGCGTGTTCGTGGGCCGTGCCGCCCTCGGATATTAACAGATAATAGTATTCGCCTATTTTGTAGACGTGCGGGCCCTCCGGCCACACGGCGTTCTTAAGCGCGCTGTGCCAAATCGCGTGGCGCTCGCCCACCAGTTCCATCTTCGCAAGGTCAAGTTCCTGCAGGTAGATCTCGTTGTCGCCGTAGTACTTCCCCCCCTCCCTGCGTTCGCAGGTTCCGTGGTAATAGCATTTGCCGTCCGTGTCGAAGAACAGCGAAGGGTCAATGCCGTTCGCCCCCTCGATGTAGTGCGGATCCGACCAGGGCCCCCTGGGTTCCGTGGCCGTCACGACGAAATTGCCGCCGCCTGACACGTTGGTGGTTATCATGTAAAACGTGCCGTCGTGGTAACGAATCGTCGGCGCGAATATTCCCCGCGAAACCTCGGCCCCTTCCAACGGCAACTGCCCGGGTCTGTCGAGCACGTTGCCAATCTGTCGCCAGTGGATCAGGTCCGTGCTGTGGAATATCGGCACGCCCGGAAAATAGGCGAAGGTCGACGCGACCAGGTAAAAATCCTTGCCAACCCTGCACACGGAAGGATCCGGGTAGAAACCGGGCAGAATTGGGTTCCTAAAAATCTTCATTCGTTACCTCTTTCGGCTTTGTATGATTTTGTCTCACAGTATACCACAAAAAATTGACTCCGGGGCAATTATTGGTATAATGGCCAACCCCCTTAGCTAAATTCACGCGGGAAAATTTCACTCCCAAAAGTCTGCCGGTGGGTGTTAAAATACTTCTATTGGGTAAAGTATGAGCGAGGAAACTTTGGACAAAATTACCCTCATCCGAGGTGTCGCAGAGGGCAGGTATACCGCCAGGGATGCTGCAAAACGTCTTGGCCTTGGCGAAAGGAGGGTATTGCAGCTTAGGAAGATATTCGTTGAGCGGGGCGAGGATTCCCTTGTGCACGGCAATTCCGGGAGATCCCCGGCGAACCGCAAGGACGACGAGTTCCGGGAAAAAATTATCGTCCTGAAAAACACGCCGCCTTACAAGAACAGCAACATTACCCAGTTCTGGGAAATGCTTGTCGAGCGCGAGGGCATACGGATAAGTTACTCGACCCTTTCCGCGATTCTTAAAAGCGCGGGGATTGAGTCCGGGCGCAGCCACAGGGAAGGCAAGCGCTTTAGGTGGCGTAAGCGAAGGAAATCCTTTGGCGAGATGCTGGAAATCGTCGCCGCCCGCCATGACTGGCTTGGGAACGGAAACCCCTGTATGCTCTACGGGGTTTTCGACGACGCGACCGGGCGCATAACGGGTATGCATTTCTGCAAGGGCGAGTGCATGATGGGATACCTGGAGGTCTTGCGCCAGACCCTTTCGACCTACGGTTTTCCCCTGGAACTGTACTCGGAGAAAACCGGGCTTTTTTTCGGGGCCAGCGAAAAGGGAAGGTACCTGGCCGGCGACAAAACCATGCTTGGCCACATTGTCGAGGATCTTCTTGGCATAGGCATAACGGACGAAAACACGATCCCCAGCAAGGGCTGCATCGAGCGCCTGTGCGTGGTCCTGCGGGATCGCCTGGCGGACTGGTTCAAAACGCGGGGCGTGACGGATATCGATCATGCCAACCGCGAGCTGGGCCACTGCGTATCCTTGTACAACAAAAATTTTATCGTCAAGCCTCGGAAAACGAAATCCCATTTCGAGCCGCTGAACGCTTCCTTCGACATGAACAGGTTTCTTTCCGTCCGTTACGAGATTAGCACCGACGACGACGGCCGCTTCTCTTTCAAGGGATTTGTTTTCCGTGTCGATTCGCCGGAACCCGTCGCCAAAAAGAAAATCTGGTTCCTTTTTGGCCGCGAGATCGGATTTCTTGCGTTGCACGGCAGGGGACATTACCCGGTCCTTCTTTTGGGCTCGGAAAACGACGAGCCCGCCGTCGACGTCCTCGACGCCCTTGTGCGCGAAAGCTATTACGGCGAGTTGGGCGGGCGGCCCCCTTGAAATTCGCGCCCCCGCGGCGTATACTGCCCTTTGATGAGCAAAATCGTTCTAAGGGCCGAGGATCTCGACGGGTACCTGACCGCGCAGGACAGGGAATGCCTTGCCGCGATGGACGGCCTGTACGCCCGGGTGGTGGAATCGTTTTCCCTGCTCGACTCCGGCCTGCCGGCGGAACGGCGCAAGGGGGAGGACGGCGTAATCTCGCTGTACAACCAAATGGGCGCCGCGATGCAGGAAATCTGCCGCCGGGCTCCGGGCATCCACGTCCACGGCTTCCGCAGCTCCCTGGAAAGCCAGCCGGAGGTTTCCCGGCTTATCGCGAAGCTTAGGGACGTGCGGACGGGCCACGGGGAATTTGTCTATTACATACAGCGGGCCTACGAGATACTGTTCAGGCTTGCCTGGGGCGGCAGGGCCGGCTCGGAAAAGACCCACCTTATAGTCAAGACGCCGGTTGACAGCCCGGTGCAGAACTACGCCGTGCACAAGATCACCAACATAGACGACAAAATCGAGAACACCGTGATGTGCGTTATGCTCCGGGGGGCGCTGCTGCCGTCGATGATCATGAGCAAGGAGATCCAGGAATACTCGTCGCACGGCTACGTTACGCCGTTCGCCCTGTTCAGCATTAGGCGGGACGATTCCAGAAAGGAAACCGATATGGAGTACGTCCTGGATCTCGACCGCTCGTATTTCAGCCCGGGGGCCCTGGACGGCAGGGATCTGGTCTTCGCCGATCCCATGAACGCCACCGGCGGGAGCCTGGTAACAATAGTAAAGTACCTTTTGGGGGCCGGAATCAGGCCAAGGTCGATTCGGTTTTTCAACGCGATCGCCGCGCTCAAGGGCGCGCTTAGGGTGGTCAGGGCCCTGGAAAACTGCGAGATATACACGCTTTGGATGGATCCGGTTCTGAACGAGCGGGCGTACATCCTGCCCGGCCTTGGCGACGCCGGGGATCGCATCAACGGAATGGACGGGGAAACCCATCCCAGGAACATAATCCAGCTGCTCGCGGACTACGGCGACAACATCGCCAGGCTGTACCGCTCCCAGCTTAGGGAAATCGAGGACACGGTGCTATCCCGCCGGCGCTGAAACCCGGGGCGCGTTCGTGTTTTTATATGGTTAGGGGTAAGACGGAAAGATGAAAAACAGGTGCCTGCGGTGCTTTCTGGCGGTAATCGTAATTCCCGCGGGCTTTGTCCTTGGCGGCTGCGCGAGCCGGTGGGGTCTGTCCGCCGAGGAATACTTCGCCATTGGCATGGCATATTTCGAGATAGCTCAGAACGTCACGGTGAACCGCGACCATTTCTTTAGGGAGGCCGAAAGGTGGCTGAACCGGGCAAGGGCGCGGGACAGGACCATGGCGGCGTCGGCGTACAACCTTGGCCGGCTGCACTTCGAGATGGGGCGTTTCGGGGAGGCCGCGAACCAGTTCGAGTCCATACTTCGGCGGGATCCCTACAACGTGCTCGCTCTAAGGGCCGCCGCCTACACCCGGATACGCACCGGCGAAATCGAAAAGGCCTCGGCTTTGTACGAAAGGTTTCTCGCCCTGGTTCCCGAGAGCGCCGACGACGGCTACAACCACGCGCTGGTGCTGTTCGCCATGCAAAGGTACGCCGAGGCGGAGCAG
>WQRP01000040.1 GCA_009786675.1 Treponema sp.
GCGAACTGGAGCATGTCGTCGCTCAGCTTGACCACCCGGGCGGGAATCGCCGGCTCGTCGTCGGCCGGGTAGGTGGCGCCGGTCTCAAGGGCCTTGTTGTCCCGGTAGCGCTGGAGCTGCCCGCCCCAGATCCCCCCGAAGTACATGTAGTGCGACCCGTTTTCCTCCCAGACCGCGGTGTCGATGCTGTAGCTGCCGCGAATCGGGTCGGGTTGGGGGACGAAAGGCCCCTCGGGACGCTCGGCGATTGCCACGCCAACACGGAACGCGTCGTTTTTGTCCTTTAACGGGAAGTACATGTAGTACCTGCCGTTTTTGTGCGCCACGTCGCCGTCCCACAACTGGCGGCCCGCCCACGGAATATCCTTGACGGCCAGGGAGACACCGTGATCGGTNACCTCGCCGTTNTCCACGTCGTCCATGGAAAGGACGTGGTAGTCCCTCATATTGAAGTGGTCGCCGTTGTCGTTCATCGGAACGCCGCTTTCCCAGTCGTGGGATGGGTAGATGTACAGCCTGCCGTTAAAAACGTGGACGGAAGGATCGCACATGTAATCGTTCGGAAATAGATACTTTGGTTCCATTGGAATTGCTCCTTTCCCTAATGTACCCCATCCGGGCGGGTTTGTCAAAAGCACCAGGGACAGGCACGCCCACGATATACGGAAACAGGGAAAAGTGCTATAATATAGACATACGGATTAAAACCTGTCGGGGTGAGGGTTCCGGTGTTGAAACAAAGGAGTATTCGGATGAAATATTTAAGCAGGGCGTTCTTCTTTTGCGCCCTTTTTTCCTTAGCGATGCTCGCCGGCCATGCCCAGGTTGACCGGCAGGAACTGGAAAGGTTCCAGGCTCCGGTAAATTTCGTCAACTTTGAGGGACCGGTCGTACGGAACGAGACCAGGGAACAAATCCGCCAGATCGGCGTGGGTCTTGGGCAGGCCGTGGCCGCCGGCCAAAGCCAGGCGGGAACCATGGGCTGGTACTTCGTGATTAACGCCGTATCCCCCCCGGACGGGGACAGGCTAAGCGCCGATATTTTCGGGATTGGGGCGGGAGCCGCCGTGGATCATATCCGCAACGTCCGCGTGATCATCCAGGGTTACCTACAGGCGGCGTACAACTACTCGGAGGCGGACGCCACGCTTCTGTCGCAGTTCGTCACCATCTACAACGCCGTGAACCGGGATGACTGGAATTTCATTTCCGGGCGTTACAAGCCCCTTGTCCTAAGCCACCTTACCCCCCAGAACGTCGGCATTTCCGTCCGTTTCGACGAATGGGCGGGCAGAACCCGTATGCTGATCCCCCTTTCGGGAATGGGCGACCTAAGCGCCGTCGACACGGCGGCGATCTCGGATCCGCGCGTGATAGACGAGCTGAGAAGGGAAGACGGCATGGGTATCGAACTGAGAATGGACCTCGTGGATCTGATGGAGCGGGAGGCGATGGAGGCGGAGGCCAGGGCCGCCGCGCTCCGGGAAGCCGCCAGGCTTGAGGAACAGGCGCTCGCCGAGGAAAGGGCCAGGCTCGCGGCGGAGCAGCAACGGATCGCCCAGGCACAGGCCGCGGGCGAGCCCACCCAGGCGGCGGCCGCGACGGCCGCCGCCCAGGAACAGGCGCTCGCCGAAAGGGAGGCCGCCCTGGCGGCCGGGCAGGCCGAGGCGGAAAGACAGGCGCAGTTCGCCGAACAAAGGTTCGACGACGCCCAGCAGCACAGGGAAGCCATCGCCCAGGATCAACAGCAGATTATCGTCGCCCAGGCGGGACTGCCGCCGCAGTTGCCTCCCGCCCTTCGGCAGGGCTTTCTGACGGTGGTCATCGAGCGGCCTGGCTCCACCATGGGGAGGCTGGTAAGCATTGATCCCGCCACCAGGCAACAGCGCAACTCGCCGTTGACAACCGTGCAGGCAAGAACCCCCACCTTCGTCGAAGGCAGGTTGCTCGCAATCGCCGGGGAGCGCGTGGGCCAGGGCGCGGTGCGTTTGGTCGAGATCGACACCCGCAGCCTGGAAATGGTCTCGCAGGGCGAGGACGACATACACCCGGGCAGCCTTATCTGGCAGAACGGCGCGTACCTGTACGCCATTACCGCGGACCACGCAAACGGCGGCGCGCTGAACCTTGGCCGTTTCGACAGGAACCTTGTGATGCAGGCCAGATCCGAAGTGACGCTGCACCCCAACGCCTCGATAAGCATACAGCAGGGCAGCCTTTTGACCCAACGGGCGGACGGCACCGCTGCGGTTCTTCACCCGACCAGTCTGGCGGAAAATTAGGTTTCGGGAAAGCGATGTACGCCAAAAAACAAGCCGCCGCTTCGGGCAAGTCCTTGCCGGGAAACAAAAAACGCAAAGCAAGACCAGGCCGGGGTCTTGGGCCGATTCTGTTTGCCGCGGCGGCCATCGCCGCGCCAGGCGTGTTCGGCGTCGATTTTTCGCCGGAGCTATATTCGGCGGCCGGGGATCCGGATCGGGCGGCCAGGGCCGCGATTGGTATGCTAGGCGCCCTGGGCCTGGGCAGCCTGCTGATAGGCACCACGATTGCCATGCTTGTCTCAAAAATGAGACGCCGCGAAAGGGAATCCAGGGAAGCGCTTCGGCACCGGGAAAAACTGCTTGGCACGGTAAACCGGATGGCGGCGATGCTGCTTGACGTGCAGGACAACGACAGTTTCGAGAACGCCCTGACCAAGGGCATGGAGATGATCGGCGAGTGCCTGGAAGTCGATCGCGTGCAACTGTGGAGCGCCAGCCGGCAGGCCGAGGGAACGTCCATCGCCCTTAGAAACCAGTGGCTTTCAGAGACGGGACGGCTGCATCCACAAAAGGAACTGCCCAAACAGATACCCTACGGAGCCCTGCCCACCTGGGATGTAATACACCTCCACGGGGAATACGCCAACGGCCCGGTGGCCAGCCTGCCGCCGGAGGAGCGGCAGTTCCTGAACCCGAAAGACGCGCGCAAATCCGTCGTCATCATCCCGGTGTTCCTGCGGGAGCGGTTCTGGGGCTTTTTTACCCTTGACGACCTGCGAAGCGAGCGCACCCTGCCTGGCGAGGAAATAGACATCCTGCGCTCGGCAAGCCTGATGATAACCAGCGCCTACCATAACATGGAACTGGCGGCGGCCGAGCAGGAGGCAAGCGAACTGAACAAGGTGCTTATCGAGGCCTCGCCCTATGTCATCGGTTTGTGGGACGAAAACGGGAAAATCGTATACGCCAGCAAACAGGCCATCAATATGTTCGGGATCCCCGACCCGCAGTTAATTGTCGACGGGCTTTTTTCCATCTCGCCCGAATTCCAGCCCTGCGGTACCCCCACGCCGATAAAAGCCGCCGAGCAGGTCGGCAGGACGTACACCGAGGAATTCGTCCGGTTCGAGTGGATGCACAAAACCGCCGACAACGAGCCGCTGCCGTCCGAATGCATCTTTAAGCGCTTTACGCGCAACGGCAAGGACATGCTTGTGTCATACACCAGGGATTTGCGCGAAATCAAGGCCAGGGAAGCCGAGCAACAGGAAACCAGGAAAGCGTTAAAGTACCGGGAAAAACTGCTGAACGCGGTAAAGCAGGCGGCGGAGGTTTTGCTTACCGCCGACGAGGAAGACACGCTGAAGGCGCTTATGACGGGCATGGAAATCGTGGGCCGCTGCCTGGACGTGGACCGCGTCCAGATTTGGCGCAACGAGGAAATAGACGGCGAACTGTGTTTTGTTATGCGGTACGAATGGCTAAGCGAAATTGGGAAGNAAAAAATCGAGGTTCCCCTCGGCCTTGGCTGCCCATACAGCAGCAGGGAGGGATGGCTGGAGATGTTTTTGCGCGGCGAGCACATGAACTCGCCAATCTCGAAACTGCCCCCGGACGACGCGGCCTTCCTTGGTCCTTATGAAATGGTGTCCATCGTGAACATGCCGTTGTTCCTGAACCAGGAATTCATAGGCTTCTTCAGCGTTGACGACTGCGAACTGGAGCGGGAGTTTACCGCCGATGAAATGGACGTTATCGCCTCGGCTGGATTGATGTTTAGCAGCGTCTTTAACAGGAATTTGCAGGCCGAAAAAATCGCCGAAACAAACGCGCAGATCGAGACCGCGCTGGAACAGGCCCTTTCCGCCAGCCGTGCAAAAAGCGAATTTCTTTCCACCATGAGCCATGAAATGCGAACCCCCATGAACGCGATTATCGGCATGACGGCAATAGCAAGAAACACGGAAGACAGCGAGCGAAAGCACTATGCCCTGGGCAAGGCCCAGAGAGCCGCCCGCCATTTGCTTGGTATAATAAACGACGTCCTGGACATGTCTAAAATCGAGGCAAACAAACTGGAACTGCAGCACGTGGAAATTGATTTAAGGGATCTGCTGGAAAAGGCGATTTCCCTGGTTGAGTTCCGCATGGAGGAAAAGCGACAGCGTTTTTCCATGAGCATGGATAAAAACGTGCCGTTCTTTTACTCCGGCGACAACCAGAGCCTAACGCAAGTCGTGACGAATTTGCTGACAAACGCGGTTACCTATACCCAGGAGGAAGGCGAGGTCGGCCTGGCCGTGTCCCTGGTAAAAGAGGAAGACGGAATTTGCGAGCTGCGTTTTGTGGTAACGGACAGCGGAATAGGCATATCCCCTGAGCACCACGAACAGTTGTTCGAAATGTTTGAGCGGGCGGACAACAGCGCAAGCAGCAAACACGGCGGAACGGGGCTTGGCCTTCCAATATCAAAACGCCTGATCGAGCTTATGGGCGGCGGCATTTCCGTCGAGTCCGAGCTTGGAAAGGGTTCCAAGTTTATTTTCACCGTAAAGCTGCCGCGTATCGAGCAGGACGAGAAAGGCGCCTCCCCCCATCCTGGTTTCAATTCCGTTGAATTTTTCAGGGACGTCAAGTTTGCGGGGAAAAGGCTGCTGCTTGCCGAAGACGTGGAAATCAACAGCGAAGTGCTTACAGCCCAACTGGACGGCACGGGGCTGCTGATTGACATCGCGCAAAACGGCAAGAAGGCGGTCGAGATGGTCGCGGCGAATCCTGGCCTGTACGATCTGGTGTTTATGGATATACGGATGCCCGAAATGGACGGGCTAGAAGCGACCCGAAGAATCCGATCCCTGCCCGCCAACGGCAAGGAACTGCCCATTATCGCGATGACCGCCAACGTCTTTACCGACGATGTTGAAAACTGCCTTGCGGCTGGTATGGACGATCACATCGGGAAGCCCCTTGACATGCGAATTGTGTTCGAAAAGCTACGGAAATNCCTGCCATAATTTGCCATGAAACCCCCGTGGCGTATTGATTATGTCGTCCCAATGGATTAAAATTGGTAATTCGCTTTGCGCCGATTACCTATACGGTACATCCCAAAGTGTGATTTACAGAGGGTATTTGGTGGTATTTTAATGAAGAACATGCGTGTATCGGCGAAGCTGATCGTTAGCTTTTTGGTTGTTGGTACGCTGGCCGTGGCGGTGGGCGTGGTTGGAATTTTCGGAATGCTGCGGATCGCCAATTCCGGTTCATATAAAAATGAAATCATAATCAAGCCGATGCCGCATCTGGCCAGCGCCGAGCGGACTCTGCTTACTATCCGGATTCACGTGCGCGAGATGGTCATGGCGTCCATGACCGGCGATTTTGCGCTGGTCGAAACCGAGTTCGGAAACATCGTCAGTTTGCTGCCGGTGCTGGAAGGGTACATGAACTCGTACAGAGCCTTAATAAGAAGCCCCGAGGTGGCGCGCCTTTTCGACGAGGCCCGCGCCTTGTATGACAATAATCTTGTGCCCGTCGTCGTGTCGATATACGAGGCATCCAAGATAGCCGACATTCCCGCAATTCTCGGCGCGATGGAGCTTTGCAGGCTGTACAGCGACATAATCCTGGAAAATTTTGAACAGTGCTTTCAAATTATGGTCGACGACGGACAAACGACGTCGCAGAACGCGACAAGCCTGGCGCGGACGCTGCTTGTCGCAATCATCGTCGCCTTGGCCATAGCGTTGGCCGCCACCGTATTCCTGGCCCTATATATATCCGGCATGATCGGCAGGCCCATCGCCCTTCTGACGCAGTGCCTGGACGACACCGCGCACGGCGACCTGACGAAAAGGCTTCCGGAGGAAGGCAAGGACGAACTGGCCAAGGCTTCCCGCTCCTTCAACAAAACGATGGAGGCCCTGGGCAAAATGATAGGCGCAATCAAAGGCCAGGCGAAAACCCTGTCCGAGATCGGCGAAGACCTTTCCGGGAACATGTCCCAAACGGCCTCCGCGATGAACCAGATCGTCGCCAACATCCAGCGGATCAAGGACAAGGTGCTGGACCAGAACGCCGGGGTTACCTCGGCCAACACGACGATGGAACAGGTTACCGTGAATATCGACAAGCTTGGCGGGCACGTCGAACAGCAGACCGACGCGGTGTCCCAGACCTCGTCCGCCGTCGAGGAAATGATCGCAAACATCCGGTCGGTCACCGAGACCCTGGCCAAAAACGCGGAGCACGTAAACACTCTGGGGGGGGCCTCGGAGGTGGGGCGCGTGGGTCTTGGCCAGGTTGCCGCCGACATCCAGGAGATTGCGCGCGAGTCCGAGTCCCTTCTGGAAATCAACTCGGTGATGCAGAGCATCGCCAGCCAGACCAACCTGCTTTCGATGAACGCGGCGATCGAGGCGGCGCACGCCGGGGAAGCCGGCAGGGGTTTCGCAGTGGTCGCGGACGAGATCCGCAAGCTCGCGGAATCTTCCAGCAGCCAGTCAAAGACCATCAGCGGCGTGCTGAAAAAGATTAAGGGTTCCATCGACAAGATCACCCAGTCAACCGGCAACGTGATGAGCAAGTTCGAGGCGATTGACCAAAGCGTAAAGACCGTCGCGGATCAGGAGGAAAACATCCGCAACGCCATGGAAGAGCAAAGGCAGGGCAGCAAGCAGGTTCTTAGCGCGTCCGGGCTGGTAAGCGAGATAACCAGGCAGGTAAAGGACGGCTCCAAAAAGATGCTGGAGGGAAGCATGGATGTCATTCAGGAAAGCAAAAACCTGGAGAAAACCACGCAGGAGATAAACGCCGGCATGAACGAGATGGCCGCCGGAGCGGAGCAGGTGAACAGGGCGGTAAGCGCGGTAAGCAAGCTAAGCGACAAAACCCAGGAAAACATCTCGTCGTTGGCGCGGGCGGTTTCCAAGTTTAAGGTTTAGCGCCCCAACAACCCCTGCATGTTCTGCATCATGCCGGCGGGATTGCTCTTTCCCATCTTCGCCATCTTCTTCATCATGCCGCGCATCTTCTCGAACTTCTTGATAAGTCGCGCGACCTCCGCCACCGAGGTTCCTGATCCCCGGGCTATGCGGGTGCGCCGGGGAGGGCCGATTATAAGGTGATTGGCGCGTTCCTTGCGGGTCATGCTGGAGATAATCGCCTCCTGCCGCTTAAGGTCGGCCTTGTCGATGTCGTCCTCGCTTATCTGCCCCTGCATCCCCGGAATCATCTCCAGCATCGACTGAAGCGAACCCATTTTCTTTACCGCGCGAAGCTGGGAAAGCCAGTCCTCCAGGGTAAAGTTTTCCTTCTCCATTTTTTTCTGGAGTTCCAGGGCCTCTTTCTGGTCGATAACCTCCTGGGCCTTTTCGACAAGGCTTACCACGTCGCCCATGCCCAGGATGCGCCCGGCCATGCGTTCCGGGTGGAAGGGCTCGAAGTCCTCGGGCTTTTCCCCGGTTCCGGTAAACTTCAGCGGCTTGCCGGTGATCGTCTTTAGCGAAAGCGCGGCACCGCCACGGGTGTCCGAATCGAACTTGGTAAGCACCACGCCGGTAAGGCCAATTTTTTCGTCAAAGGTTTTCGCAATGTCCACCGCCGACTGGCCGGTCATGGAGTCCGCGACAAGGAGCATCTCGTCCGGCTGAACCGCGTCCTTTAGGCGCGAAAGCTCCGCCATCATCGGTTCGTCGATTTGCAGGCGGCCGGTGGTATCGACGATTACAGTGTCGATAAGGTTCTGCTTCGCCCACTGGTGCGCGGCGCGGAAGACCTTCACGCTGTCCGTCGCGCCTTCCTCGCGGTGGACGGGCACGCCGATCTGCTGGCCCAGCACGGCAAGCTGTTCCATGGCGGCGGGGCGGACGAGATCGCAGGCAACCAGCAGGGGCTTGCGGCCTTCCTTCTTTAGACGCAGGGCAAGCTTTGCGGAACTGGTCGTTTTACCAGAACCCTGCAGGCCCAGCATAAGCACAGTGGAAATAACGTCCGGGCCTTTCAGCTTCAGCTTTTGCTCGGCCGGGGTGTCGCCGCCAAGGTAAGAGACAAGTTTGTCGTGAACGATTTTAACAAACTGCTGTCCCGGATCCACGGCGCGCAGAACCTTCTCGCCCTTGGCTTCCTCTATGGTGGAATTGACGAAACGCCGCACCACGCGCAGGTTTACGTCGGCCTCCAGCAAGGCCATCTTAATGGCATCGACGGCATCCTCGATGTTCTTTTCGCTTATCGTCGATTTGCCAGCGACAAAGCGCATCGCGTCGGTGATTTTTTGAGTAAGTTTGTCAAACATTTATTTCCCCCATAGTATAGCCCGATGTTGTCAGGCGGTAAAACCAAGCCGTTCGAAAAACTTGCACAGAAATTCGGACGGCTCAAGTTCGCGGTTCAGGATTTGGTAAAGCCCCATAGAAATGGGCAAGTTAAGCTGGTGCCTTTCCGCAAGAAGCCTGACATACTTCGCCGCGGCGACGCCCTCCGGCAGATAGCCAATCTCGTTTATCCGGTCGAGAAGATCGTCAATATCCTTGAAAGGCTCCAGAATCCTCTTCTCGATAAGCTCCTGGCCGAAACGCCTGTTCCTACCGAAAACGGAGCGGCAGGTAACGTCAAGATCGCCTATGCCGGAAATCGAGGTGAAGGTCTCCGGATGGGTCGCGCCCATCGCCATGCCCAGGGTCTGAATCTCGTTAAGGCCGGCGGCAAGAAGCAGGGACTCGGTTCCGTCCCCGAACAGCCTGGTAATGTCCGAAACGTTCTCGCCAAGGGCGTTTCCAGAAACCCCGTCGTCCAGGGTCTTAAACGCGTCCAGCATACCAAAGGCAATGGCGATAACGTTCTTAGCGGCGGCCGCGACCTGAACCCCGCGCACGTCAAGCGAGGGAAACACGAACAGCCCCTTGCTCTTCAGTAAATCCCGGAAGCGAAGGGCGTTCCTCCCGTTCTCGCTGGCGGCTATAAGCCCGGTGATCTTGCCCCGGGAAACCTCCTCCGCGTGGCTGGGCCCGGCTATGTACACCAGGGAGTGCTGGTAAAACCCGGGGAGGTAGTCCTCCAGGGTTTCCACGATAAGCCTGGGCCCCTTGTCCGTGGGCAGGAAACCCTTGGTTATGACCGCGATGGCGGTTTTCCCCTCCTGGATGGCCGGCACCGATAGAATCCGCCTTACCGTCTGCAGGAGGTACAGCGACGGAACCGCCAGGATGATGTAGTCCCTGTCGGAAGCCGCCTCCACTATGTCGGAGGTGGCCCGCAGGTTCCCGGGCAGCCTTATGCCCGGCAGGAAGCGGGAATTCTCGTGCCGAAGGTTGATGTCGTCCCTGTTGTCTTCCTCCAGACTCCAAAGGACAACCTCGCCCCCCTTCTCGGCGGCAATCTTGGCGACCGCCGTTCCCCACGCGCCCGCACCAATAACAGCTATTCGTGATGCCATGTTCGGGTAATTATGCCGTATATCCGCATATTTCTCAACAGGGCGGGAGCGCATTCCCTTAGGCTGTGGCATACCTCGGCAATTTCATCACCAGCATCAACGATGCAAATCGGACGCCGGCGCATCCAGAATCCGCAAAACACGAGCCGTCTTGGCCTATGTCTCCGGGCAGAGGAGGGACAAAACCGACCGGCGCAAGGCCGACGCGCTCCAAAGGCAGGAAGCCGCGGTCAAGGAAAGGATGCAGGCCGTGCTGGATGCCTCGCCCTTGCTTTGCATCATCGCGGACGAGGACGGCAATTTGGTGGACGTGAACAAAGAGGCAGAACAGAGCGCGGGAAGCACACAGATTATGCCAGCGATTGCCCAGGTGAACGACATAACCGGACAGGTGAAGGAGGACGCACGGCAGATGGTCTAGGCGGCAGCGAAACCAGGGGTTTAGTTGCAGGAACCCTAGTCCGCGCTGCCGCATGGTCGGGACGTTGACGCTGAGCCAGTTCCTCTGCATCAGGGAATCGAATTTGATCTCCGGGACGATCCGGGTAAGGCCAAAAATCAGCAACTGCCCGCAGATCACATCCCACAGGGGGGGGAGTCGCCATTCGGGCAGTCTCTTCGCATGTAGGGGGGGGCGGGGTCTGCCGTCAACATGAACGGCAATGTAATTTTTTTGGGGAAACTGCGGGCTCGATCCAGTTCTTGACATTTTTTCCCGGAGTCAGTAGCGTCATGAGATGATTTGTGTTGTGATGCAAAACACGTTTTCCCCCGTCGGCGGCTGCCCCCGGCCCCGTAACAAGATAGACGGCAAAATGGACTACAAACCTTCCACTTATTCCAAGCTGTAACACCCCCCCGGTTCCAAATAACCGAAGGTTTTCGCTCAAGATAATGTTCTGCACAAGCTAGATGCATAATACGGAGGGTTTGGTTATGGAGGGTGTTGTTATTCGCGACGTGGAAGCCAGGGATGTTCCAGGGATCAAGAAGGTGATCCGCGAGGTCTGGGGCTGGGCGTCGATAATCAAGGACGAGGGCGCCTTGGACGCGGCGGTCGGCCTGTACCTAAATCAAATATTGTACAATGGTACTTTCGGAAGGGTTGCCGTTCTGAATGAAAGTGTTGCCGGGGTCATCTGCGGCTACGTGAAAGGGGTGGAGCCGAAATACAGAATGTTGCTGGAAGACGGAACCGCCCACGCCCTTACCCTGCTTGGCGCGTCCGAGGCGGTTCGGAAAAGCGTTCACGAATTCTTTTCGAAGACGGAGGATGTCTACGCAAGGCTTTTAGGCGGTATGGACGGCGAGTATGACGGAACCCTCGATTTTCTGATTTTGGGGGAGGGGGCCCAGGGGCTTGGCATAGGAAAAAGCCTGTGGCTGGCCATTAAAGCCTATTTTCTGGAGAACGACGCCAAGGCCGTTTACCTTTACTCGGACACCGAATGCAATTTCGGTTTCTACGAAAGCCAGGGGTTCAAGAGAAAGCGGGAACTGGAGGCGACCTTTTTTTTCGAGGAGGAGCCATACGTAACTAATCAGTTTCTGTATGAATACCGTCTATCCCAGGAAAGCGCGGGCGAAAAACGAGCCAGGAAGCCATGATTTACCACGCCTATGCCGCGCTGGAAATCATTCGATGATGACGCTGATGCTTTCGAAATTCTGAAACTTTTTAACGAAAGCGGCTCTTATGAGTTTATGGAATACGGGCTTCTGTGCGGCATTCGCCGAAGGATGTTAGACGGCATGCCTTCATGAAACTGCCTGGACGCGGGGCTGCGGTTTTTATGGGTAAGTACAAGATCATCAAACCCTTAAACGAGTTGCGGGTTATTGTCGTTTAGGTGCGTTTGTTCGAAACCAGAACCAGCCCCCTGCGGGACGGCTTCCGTCGACCTTGCCGCCGCCTGTCTTGAAATGGCGGCCAGGGGGTTATTGTTCCTGAAGAAGATGACGCTTGCTTCCTTTTCGTCCCATCGCTTTCCCTTCCTGGATCCTCGGTATTATACCGGATATCACTGTTTATCAGGGATAACTCTTAGCCTGGGTTCCCTGGGAATTTACATTTTTTGCATTTTTGTCTGGTGTTTTCGGCCTGGGCAGGGTACAATGTATGGGGGTCTTTTAAAAGGCCACTGGCTTGCGAATGCTTAGGCGGCAATTGTGAATCAAAGAAAATCGGCTTGCGCCCGCATCTTATGGCCGGGGAACCACATATTTTTGCGATGGAGGACGTATGAAAACGGTTATTGATTTGCTGCACCACGGAGCCGCCACTCACGGCGACATGGCCTATCTGGGGTGCAAGGTCGGGGAAAACGGGCAGGACAAATGGAAAACCTGGAGCTTCAAGGACACGGACAGGCTTTCGTCGGTGTTCGCCGCGGCCCTGCTTGATCTGGGGTTCAAGAAGGGGGACAACCTCGCCATCCTTTCGGAGGGGCGACCCCAGTGGGTTATCGGCGAGTACGCCATTCTCAAGTCCGGCTGTACGTCGGTGCCCCTGTCAACCAAGCTTACCGAGGGCGAGATCGTCTTCCGGCTGGATCACTCGGAATCCAAGGTCCTGCTGCTGTCGGAAAACAACTTCCAGAAGGCGATGGACGCGCTGAAGGAAGTCAAGTCCGTTCCGACCGTCATCATGATCTCCCCGAGCACTCCGGAGCTTAAGGGCATGATGGAGAAGTATCCCCTGCCAGGCGGCGGCGAGATTCTTTTCTTCGACGAGCTTCTGGCGAAAGGCGAACAGCTTTACGCCCGGCAGGAATGCAAGGACAGGCTGGCGGAAATCGAGAAGGGAATCGACGGCGAGGA
>WQRP01000041.1 GCA_009786675.1 Treponema sp.
CCCCTGCCAAAGGCCGTCCAGCACCGGCGGGTCGGCGTGCACGGCAATCCCTTGCCCGCCGGCCAGGTCGGGAAACGAAAGCGAACGCGCGTGCAGGCGTATCCCCCCGGCTTTTTCGCTGCGCCGCGCCCCGTACTTTAGATCCCCCTTAATGCGCAGGCCAAGCCGTTCGAACTGAGCCCTTATCTGGTGGTGCCTTCCCGTGACAAGATCGACTTCCATAAACAGATAGTCGCGGCCCCTGCCCACTAGACCGCAGCGAAGGACGGCCTTTTTCCTGCCCGGCCCGGGCTCGTCGTGGGCGGTCGATTTGTTCCGCCGCGAATCGAACCCTATCCAGTGGACGATATCGGTTTCCATCGAAAACCGCGCTTCGCCAAGGGGCGGCTCGACGATTGCCCAGTAACGTTTTTGCGCCAAGCCCCGGCTAAAGGCATCGTTCAGGAAACGCAGGGCGGAAGCCTGGCGGGCAAACAGCGTGCAACCGGAAACCGGCACGTCAAGACGGTGAACGGCCGTCGGCGCGTCCGGCGACACGGACGCGGGATAACCTGGCGCGGCAAGCTCGGCGGCAAGCAGGCTTGGCAGGCAGCCCATTCCCCTGCCCGCCCCTTCCGCCGCCTCGCCGGGTATTTTGTTGACCACGACACAGGCCGCGTCGCAGTGCAGAATGCGGGAACCAATATCACCCATAGTTGCCTAGCCCCTCTTATAGTAATTTATGCGATAATCGCCAAGAATTTCAAAACCGACGTTCCGGTACACCATGCGGGCGGCCGGGTTTGTTTTCTTGACAAAAAGGGAGATGCCCCGGCCCTGCGCCACAAGCCCGGCGGCAAATTCCCCGGCCATTCTACGGGCTATGCCAAGCCCGCGGTAATCCGGATGGACGTACACGCCGCCCACTTGGCACCGGGTAAACGTGACGGCGTTTGTGTTAATCTTTCCGATTAAGCGTCCGCCCAGTTCGGCGACAAGCATCTGCTCGTTTGCAAAAATCCGTTCCATGTGCAGGCGGCTGACGGCAGGGTTCGGCCTGCTTTGGACTTCCTCCGTTTCGTAGGCGGCGTGCAGCGCGACCAGGCTGTCCATGTCGGCAAGCTGCGGCTTTCTAACCACAAGCCTCGTGGGGCCGGCGAAAGAAAAACCGCTTGGCCGTCCGTCCATGCACATAAGATCAAAGTCGATTTTTTCGGTTGCGGGCAAACCCATTTTTTCCATTTCCGCTTCCATGATTAGCACGTCGTCTTTTATGCCCTGCAAGGAATGAACGGGAACGGTTCCGAAAAGACCGCGCAGAAAATGCGGCGTGGTAAGCCGCCCCTGTTCCCCCCGCACCGGCAGAAGCCCCTGCCTTGCGTGGACAAGAAGCGCGGAAAGTTCGCCGGTCTGGTCATGCAGAGCCCACACATCGCCTTTCAGGGACTTGCGGTTGATGTACCTGTGGCAGGCGTTCATGCACCAGCGTTCGCGGGACTTTAGCAGAGCCTCTGCCGCGAAGGTTTCATGGGGCTTCATTTTCCGCCAGCCTTGCCGTTTGCCGCCCAACTTTACATTCCGATGTACTCGGCAGAACTATGGGCGGCAACCGCGCCTTCCCCGGCGGCAACGACAACCTGCCTAAAGGAACCGGAACGGATGTCGCCCGCGACGAACAGCCCAGAAATCGAGCTTGCCATTTTTTGGTCGGTAACGACGTATCCGTCCTTGTCCAATTCCGCCTGTACCCCCCCCGGGGATACCAGCGTCGAACGCGGAACCATTCCTACAAAGATAAAAACCGCGTCGGCGTCTTCCTCGTACTGCGTTCCATCGCTACGCTGTAGCGCCACCGAAGCAACTTTCTGCCCGCCCTTTATTTCCTTTATCGTCGTGTTAAACCGTACCTCGATATTTGGGTTGCCCAGCACACGATCCGCGACCGCTGGCTGTGCGCGAAAACGGTCGCGGCGATGCACAAGGATAACCTGCCGGCCAAGGCGGGAAAGGTACTGCGCCCCGTCGCAAGCGGCATCCCCCCCCCCTACCACGAAAATACGCTTGTCCTTAAAAAAAGACCCGTCGCAGGTGGCGCAATAGGAAACGCCGCGCCCGGAAAAAACATCCTCGCCCGGGACGCCAAGCTTGCGGTGCGAGGCACCGGTGGCGAGTATCACCGCCTTGGCTTTCAGCGTTTTGCCGTCCGCAAGAACCGCGGCGAATATTCCGTCTTCTTTTTTGAGTTCGGTTACCGTTTCGCTCACGAAAGACGCGCCAAAGGCTTTTGCCTGGCCGTACATGTCCCGCATCAGGTCGTAGCCTGTTCTGGGCTTGGCAACCAGGTTGCCCTTGCCGTCCTTAATTTCCACGTTGCCCGGGTAATTTTCCAGCGCGTCAATCAAGGCCGCCTGTCCACCGGGGGCAAGCTGCTCGACCGCCAGAACCCTAAGGTTCGCCCTGGCGCCGTACTGCGCGGCGGTAAGCCCCGCAGGACCCGCCCCGACAATAATCAAATCCGCGTCAAATTCAGCCATAGTCATCTCCCCGCCAAAATAGTATTGTGAATTTCGCTGTCAAACAACGCAAAGTCGTACCTTACCGGATCCCCGGGGCAAAACCGTCGCAGGTTTTCGGTAAGTTCGACCACGGCTTTTCTGTCGTTAGATTTTCGTTCCAAAAGACCAAGCTTTCGGGCATTGCGGGCGACATGGACATCCAAGGGAATGTACAGCGCGGAGACATCCAGCCGCGTCCAAAGGCCAAAGTCCACCGGGCCTTTCCGCACCAGCCAGCGCAGGGCCAGGTTGATTCGCTTGCACGCGGAATTCGCGTCCGGGTTGGCTATGTGCTTGGAATAGCGATCCTTGTTGCCTGCGGCCATTTCCCGCCTAAACAGGCTTATGCCCTGCCAAACGTCACCGGCGCCGGCGAACAGTTCCTCCAAGCTGCCGTATTTGTCGTAACATGACTTAAAGCCCTTGCAAAAATATTTCAGGTCGCCTTCAAAAAAAGTGCGGTGGATACTGCGATCCAGGGGATCGCCGCGGTCTTTCAGCTTTCGGTACTTGCCCGACATGACGAAGGCCGCCGGCCCGGGTTCCATAATCGCGAACATTTTTTCGGCGGAACGGATAATCATGTCGCGCCGCCCCCAGGCGATAACCGCCGTAAGAAAGGCGGCAATCTCTATGTCCGGCCTGGTATGCAGGCCGGCATAGCGCAGCGGAAACTGGACCGGGTCCAGGCTGATAAAATCGCCAATCGCGGATTCCGAGCCGCTGAATTTGTCGTACCAGCGATCCAGTTCCTTTTTAGTAACGCGAATAGTTTGGGGCTTCATGGGTAATGGTTATATCGTGAACATGGCTTTCACGAAGACCTGCCGAGGTTATCTTGACAAACCGGCGGTACTTTCTAAGCCCCTCTATGTCCCTGCAGCCGCAATAGCCCATCCCTTTCCGCAAGCCGGAGACAAGCTGCTTTAGATAGGAGCTTAGCTCGCCCTTAAAGGGAACGCGGCCTTCTATGCCTTCGGGAACCGGCTCCTCGTCCTTGGCAATTTGGTAACGATCCCCGGCGCCTCCGGCAAGGGCCCCCATGCTCCCCATTCCCCGGTATTCCTTGAAAATCCTGCCGTCAAAAATAATTTCCCTGCCCGGGGCTTCCTTTAGCCCGGCAAACAGGTTGCCTATCATCACCACATTGGCGCCGGCGCCGATTGCCTTGGTAATGTCCCCTGAAAATTTTATCCCGCCGTCGGCAATTATCGGAACGTCCGACTTCGCCGCTTCCTCGGCGCAGTCCAGCACCGCGGTAAACTGCGGCACGCCTATTCCCGCGACAACCCGCGTCGTGCAGATTGACCCAGGGCCAATGCCCACCTTTACCGCGTCCGCCCCGGCGTCGATCAGCCGGCGGGTTCCCTCTTTGGTGGCAACGTTCCCGCCGATTACGGGGACATTGAATTCTTTTTTTATGTTGCCGACGGTATCCATGACGTTCTTCGAATCGCCGTGGGCCGTGTCGATTACCACGTAGTCAACCCTGGCGTTTTTCAGCAAGGGCATCCGCTCCATGTAATCCTGGGGGGACACCGCCGCCCCGACGATAAGCCGGCCGGACTTGTCGATTGCCGCCCGTGGGTAGCTTTCCTTTTTTTCGATATCCTTCAACGTGATAAGCCCAGTCAGGCGGCCTTCGTTGTCAACCATCGGCAGCTTTTCTATCCTGTTTTTTCGGAATATTTCCAGCGCCTCGGCGACCGTGGGCTCGCCCTTCAAGGTTGTCATATTTGTCGTCATTATTTCGACCACCGGCAACGTTTCCTTGTGGCGGAAACGCAGGTCGCGGCTGGTGATTATTCCCTTGAGCTTACCGTTACTGTCCACCACCGGCAGGCCGGACACCCCGTACCTTTCGGTCAGGCTGTATATGTCCCGCACAAGGGAATCCTCCGGAAGGGTTACCGGCGAATCGATAATCCAGTTTAGATACCGCTTTACGGCCGCCACCTGCCTGGCCTGCTCCTGGGGGTTTAGGTTCCTGTGAATAACGCCGGTGCCGCCTTCCAGCGCAACGGCGATGGCAAGTTTTTCCTCGGTCACGGTATCCATCGCCGCCGAAATTATGGGCACGTTAAGCGATATGCCATTGCACAGCGTCGTTTTTATGTCGCAGTCCTTTGGCAGGATTTCGGAGTAGCTTGGAAGCAGAAGCACGTCGTCATAGGAAAGTCCTTCGGTAAACATAGTTAGTCTCCTCTAAAGCGGTCGTCGATATATTGAATGGGTGTGTCTTCGGGAACGATAACTGGGAACGTAGGCTACCATGTTCAATACTGGCACACGGCAATTTTTATGTCAAGCGCCAAACCAGCCTATTCCACAAAAACCCCGTCCGCGTGTTCCGAAAACCATTGCAGCACCGCCTGCAGGCGATTGTTAAACGAGTTGCCTATGCGTTCCCCCATCCCCGGAAGCGCGGTCGCCCTGGCCATCGCCGCGGCATAGATAAGAAGCGAGTCGCCGGTGTCGATAACCGCCATAACCATCCGAAAACTGTTCCTGCCTATCGCGGGGATAATGCCCGCGGTCATGGCCGTCAGGTTTTCCTGCACGAAAAAGACAAAGTCCCCGCCGGCGCGGTATTCAAAACGGTAGGTGTTGTCCCCAAAGGTCAGATCCCTTTGCCTGGCATACAGGACAAGGGTTTCGGGCGGCGTCGCGAAGAACGGATCTGGCAGGGGCGTCCTGTTTCGCGGGTTGTCGATCACCTGCGAGGATTCGTAAAAAGTACGCATCGCCCCCCGGGTTGCCGAAAAATACTCAATGCCCGTAAGGGTGCTTAACGCTATGATTCTGTTGAAAAGGCCGGCCCGCTCGGCCTCGCTCCATGCCTCCGTCCGGCCGTGCGGCTTGGCATACAAAAAAAGGGTTTCCACCAGTATTGCGGGGCCAAGGTCGGCCTTGGCTTCCCCAACGAACCGTTCGAGTTCCCCGTGCCCGGGCAGAAGGCGAGGGCTGGGATTTCTCAACTGCACCTCGCTAAGAAGCCCCCCCTGGACCGCCTGATCCCTAAGGATCGCCGCGCGCTCGAAGCCGACCAGCGCTTCCAAGCGGGGCGCGGAAAAAACAGGCACCGCAAAAACGGAAAGAAGCATGAAAGCAAGGAACGAGCCTTTCGCCACCGGGAATCTCCTATCGCGTCGTATTATTCCCTGGAGCCGCCCGCGCCCCGGAAATAAACCCGAACCCGCTTGTACAGCCCCTCGCCTTCGCTCTTGGTTTCCACATGGGCGATATCGTTAAGCGTGGTATGGATAAGCCGCCGGTCAAAGGGATTCATCGGTTCCAGAAGCACGGACGCGCGGCTTTCCCCCACGCGATCGGCGACGGTGTAGGCCAGACGGACAAGCGATTCCTCGCGGCGGATTCTGTAATTTTCGCTGTCAAGGATGATCCGCATTTCCTCGCGGCCCAGTTGCCTGGCGTACACATTTGCAAGCAATTGCAGGGCGTCGATGTTCTTGCCCTTTTTGCCAATCAGTATCGAGGAATGCTCCGAATCTATCTTTAGGCCAAGCTTGCTTTCCTCGCGGAACAAAATCGAAATCTTGCCGCCGTATCCCATGCGGTCGATAATTCCGGAGATAAAGCCAGCCATTTTTTCCTCAAATTCGTTTTGGGCTATCGGGTCGCCGAAAACGGGCTTGCGCTGGGGCCGTCGTTCCTTTCCGCCGCCGCCTTCCGGCGACTCGCCGCCGCTCGCGGCCGGAGCCGGCTTGTCGGNGTGCACCCTTATCCGCACATGGCCTTTTTTGAAAAACCCCTGACGCTGGGTTTCCAAAATTTCCACGTCAAAATCGTCTTTTTCAAGACCAAGCTGTTCCGCCGCATTGTCGATGGCTTCCTTTTCCGTGCGGCCTTCAAATTCATATACCATAGTCTCTCCTTTCCCAACCTTAATTGCGGCGACCAAAGCCGCCGCGCTTCGCGATCACCTTTTCTTTTTCTTCCTAGGCGGCGCAATAACGCCGGGCGGCGACCCCGCCGCTTTGCCGCCCTTTTTCCTTTGGGGCACAAGGACAGGCGGCGGCGGCGCGTTTGCCGCCTGCTCGGCTTTTTTCTTGCGAAGATATTTCATTATCGCCACCTGCTGAATCATGGTCAGCACGTTGGACGAGGTCCAGTACACCAAAAGCCCGGATGGCATGTCGTAAAGGATGAAGAAGAACACGATCGGCATAAGATACATAATCATCTTCATCTGCGGGTTCGCCTTCTGCTCCGGGGACTGGGTTACCTTGCCATAGAGCAACTGCGAGCCGACATATATAAACGGCAAAAGGCGGAACGCGTTCCAGCCCAGAAGCGGCAACTGGATGCCGTCCGGGAAAGCCCACACGTATTCCGGCACCGAAAGATCGGGAATCCAGCCGGGAATGAACATGGCGTTGCGCAGCTCGAAATGGTTGTTGAAAAGCTGGAACATGGCGATAAAAATGGGGAACTGGAGCAGCATGGGAAGACAGCCCTTCAGCGGGTTGTAGCCCCCCTTCTTGTAGAGCTCCGCCATTTCCATGTTCAGCTTCTGCCGGTTGTCCTTGTACTTTTCCTGCAGCTCCTTCATCTTTGGGGCGAATTCCTGCATACGCAGCATCGACTCGGAGCCCTTTTTGCTGAGCGGGAAAAAGGCGATTCTGACCAGCAGGGTCAGCAGGATAATGGCGATGCCGTAGTTCCCGGTCAGGCTGTAGAAAGACGTCAGCAACCACAAAAGCACCCTTTCCAAGGGCCCCAAGGGCAAGGTCCAGCCCCAGATATTGCCCGCCATCTCGTCAAGCTGCATGTTGTGAAGGTTAAAGGCGTTGTTCCCGGTGTTGAACGTGTGGAGTATGTCCGGCCGCCTTGGCCCAAGGTAAAAACGGAAAACGTCCTCCGTGCGCGAGGTGTTAAGCGGGGGGCGGATGATGTGCATACGGGACAGCACGGAAGGATAGCCGCCCGGATCCGCCCTTTCGGAAAAACTCAGGTTAAATCCCCCGGGAAGCACGGGAATGGCGACAAAGGTGAAAAACCTGCCGGAAATCGCCGCCCAGCGCGGCGCGGTGGTTATAATGGAATCGTTCGCGTTCTGCGACCTGCGCCTGCGGCCGTCAAAGGTAAAGTACATGCGGAAATCCTGCCGCCTGTCCAGCCTCTGAAACGAGGGGCCAATCTGGGGTCCAAAGGAAAGCGTGTAGGCGCTGCCGTTAAAGTTAAAGCCGGGCACCAAATGGCCGCCGTCCAGGCGAACCACAAGCTCGAACATGTACTCGCCGTGGTGGAACCTGTATTCCTTTTCAAGCCGGAAACGCGCCTCGGGGTTATTGGGCATGGAAAAATACCGGTAAAACCTTACAGAATGCTCGGAGATGCGCTGGACGTTGAAAAGGGACGTTTGCGGCGACTCGCCCGGCCCGCCAAAAGCAAGCGTGAAGGCGCGGGCGTCGCTGTCCCCGGAAAAAACCATTTCGACCGGTATCTCGTTACCGTCCGCGTCAAAACCATCCCTGTGCCGATTCAGTCTGAACGAAACGACGTTGCCCCCCGCGTTGGTAAGAACCACCGACAGAAGATCCGTGTTAATATGAATCAGTTCCTCATGGATAGCCTCGACGGCGACCTCGGCGGGGGTTATTGGGATGACCTCCGGCACGTCGGGCGCGGTCCATACGCCCGGGTCGGAGGGCGCCACCTGCCCCACCGGGGGGTGCGGTATCTCGCCAGGAACCGCCGTTACAGGAGGCGGCGCAGGCGGAAAAAAGATTCCCTGCACGATGTAGAACCCAAACAGTACGGCGATGGAAAGCACCACCGCCAATAACGTATTTTTTTCCATAACTAAATACTCTTACCCTCGCTTCAAAATATCGCCTGCCGCCCGTCTAGGGAACAGGATCGAAGCCCCCGGCGCAAAAGGGATGGCAACGCAGGATCCGCTTTAACGCCAGCAGGGAACCCCGCGGAACCCCGTATCTCTCGATTGCCTCGATAGCGTATGCCGAACAACTAGGATAGAACCTACATGACGGCGGCAAATAGGGAGAAATGGCGTATTGGTAAAACCTTACCACGGCAACGGCCACACGCTTCATTACGGCGAATCAACCTTGGTCAAGCCGGCCTTGGCAAACAGGTGCCTAAGCTGTCCCGAACGATCGGCAAGCCCAACCGTATTTGCCGAACCCGCATCCTCGGGATACACCAGAAGAACCAAATCGTATCCCTGGCTCAGGCGGGGCTTCAGCATACGGTACGCCTCCCTGCCAAGCCTTCTGGCGCGATTCCGCTTGACCGCGCCAGCGAACCCCCTGGAAAAGGTAAAACATATCCGGTTGCGGGACAGGCCGTTTTCCAGCACAAAAAGCTTCGCCCCCCGACAGCCGACGCGCTTTCCCTTCTTAAAAACCTCCCTGATTTCGCCCCCTTTTTTAAGGCGTTCCTCCAGCCTGAAACGAAAGGAACCCCCTACCCCAGGTAAAGCCATCGTCAAAAGGACAAACTAGTAGGGCTTTTTCTCGTCGGAAACCGTCAGCTTGTAGCGGCCTTTTGCCCTTCTGCGCTTCAGGATTGCCCTTCCGCCGCGCGTTTTCATCCTGTTGCGGAAACCAAACTTGCGGTTCCGTTTGACCTTACTAGGTTGATAAGTCCGTTTCATGGGATTTCTCCTTGATTTTCTACCAGAAGTCCTTAAAAACTACTGCCCATGGCACGCCATGGAACGCCCCGGGAAACCCAGGGAGGAATACTTTTTAAATTGTATGCCAAAAGCGGGGCTTTGTTCAAGGGGCTTTAGCCGCCAGCGCAACCAGCAGTTTGGTCAAAAAATCCCAGGTTCGCCCAAAGGATGAAATGCTCATCTTTTCGTTGGGCGTGTGCATCTCGTGTATGTCCGGGCCGAAGGACACGATATCGACACCGCCAATCTTTTCGCAGAAAATCCCGCACTCAAGGCCGCCGTGGGTGCCGCAGATGGCGGCCTCCCTGCCGAAGGTCTCGGCAAAGACCCGCAAGGCCCGTTCCCTAAGAACCGATTTTTCGTTGTATTCCCACGCCGGGTAAAGCCCGCTGATCCTGACGGTCGCGCCGGTCGCCTCGGCGATGACGTTAATCTGGTCGAACAGCATGTCCTTGCGCGAGCCAACGGAGCTTCGCGCGCCGGAAGCCACGACAACCTCGTCCTCGGTCGTGGACACCACGCCGATGTTAAGGGAAGTTTCCGGAAGGCCTTCCAGGGCAAGGCTCATGGCCTGTACGCCGTTTGGAAGCAGGAGCAAGGCGGAAACGACCTTATCACAAAGCGACGGCGTGAACACTTTTTTGACGTCCCCCGCGCAGTCCTCTAGATAAACCTCCAGGCCATCGTCGCTCATGGCGTATTCCCGCCGGAAGGTTTTTTCTATCCGCCTTACCTCCTCGGCAAGCTCCCCGCCTTTCGCGCCCGCAAACGCGACGACGGCTTCCGCCTCGCGGGGAATTGCGTTCTCTTTCGAACCGCCGTTTATGCCGCAAAACTGAACGGCAAATTTGGACCGCAGAATCCTAAGCGCCCGGCCCAACAGGCGGTTGCTGTTCGCGCGTTCCTTGGTAATGTCAATTCCAGAATGGCCGCCTTTAAGACCCCTTATTTTCAGGGTTTTGGTCGCGTGACCCGCGGGAAGATCGCAGTAGTCAAGCGGATAGGACAAATCCACCCGGCCACCGCCCGCGCAACACACGCAGAAAAAGCCCTCATCCCCGGAATCCATGTTTAACAGAAGCCGGCCCTCCAGCAGGGTTCCGTCAAGCGCCGCCGCGCCTAGCAATCCCACCTCCTCGCGTGTCGTAATCAGCACCTCCAGCGGGGGGTGGGGAATATCGGCGCTGTCCAGGATCGCTAGCGACATGGCCACCGCGGCACCGTTGTCCGCGCCCAGGGTAGTCCCTTCCGCCCTTAGGAAATCCCCTTCGACGACAAGCTTTATCGGGTCTTTCATAAAGTCGTGCACGGTTTCCGCGTTTTTCTCGCAGACCATGTCCATGTGGCCCTGAAGGATAACGGTTGGCGCGTTTTCGTAGCCCTTGGTGCCGGGCTTCTTGATGACCACATTAAGAGCCTTGTCTTGGTGGACCCAGAGCCCCCTTTCCTCTGCAAAGGCGACCAGGTAATCGCTGATGCCCTTTTCGTTGCCCGATCCCCTGGGAATCCGGCTTATTGCTTCGAAGTATTTAAGCGCGTTTGTTGGTTCATGGTCTGCGAGCATTTGCGATCCCCCGTGCCAGTAATTATCGCATCAATTCCCGCCGGCGTAAAGCGCTTGACGCCACGCAGGCCTAACCGTGAAAGAAGTTAAAGTACACGAGCGAAAAAACAAACACGCCGGCCATACAGCACAAGCCCTCAATCAGGGTGATTGTGGTCTGGGATTTATAACCGTTTTGGGGGGAAATGCCGGACAGCCTGGTGACAACCCAAAACCACGAGTCGTTAGCATGGGAGACGATCATCGCGCCCGCGCCGACCGCCATGACCGTAAGGGTCCGCGCCATATAGGTAGCGTCCAACCCAAGATCCGCCATAAGGGGAGCCACCATCCCCGACGTGATTATCATGGCCACGGTTGACGAACCCTGCGCCGTTTTTATTACGGCGCCAAGCAGAAAGGGGAAAAACAGGCCCAAGTTTTGCAGGGCGTCGGCATCCTGCGTTATAACGTCGATAACGCCAGATTCCCTTATTACGTGGCCAAGAACCCCGCCCGCGCCGGTTATGAAAAGAATGGGACCCATCATTTTAAGCGTCTTTTCGATAACAGAGTTGAACTGCCTGATTCTTCTGGACGTCGCAAGCAAAACCACGGCGAAAAGAAAGCCCGTCGCCAGGGCGATAACCGGCGTGCTCATAAAGGCCACTATGTCGCCTACGATGCCGCCGGTCCAGCCGGCGATGTTCGCGACCGTGCCCAGGCTCATAAGCAGGATTGGCGCCAGGATGGGCGAAAGGGCCATAAGGCCGTTGGGCAGCTTTCCGAATTCGGCCACCAAGTCCTCGTAGGATTTGACCGTGTCGTTGTGGGATCCCTCAAGATCCTCCTCGGACTTAACCCTTTTGCCCACGTTTACCGAATAGAAATACGCGCCGATAAGCGCCGGAATGGAGATTATCGTTCCCACGATAATCACGAGCAACAGGTTTTCGCTAAGCCCCAGCTCGTAACTGGCTATCAGGGGGCCGGGGGTAAGCGGGATAAGTATGTGCGAGGCGTAAAGCCCGGTGCTTAGACCCATGGCCGTGGCGACCCCGCTGGCCTTGATGCGCTTTACCGTGGACTTCCTTATGGGGTTAATGATTGGATAGGCCGATTCGCAGAAGATCGGCACGGACACGATCCACCCCATGATCAAGAAGGACAGCGTCGGGCTTTTCTTGCCCACCCCCTTGATTAGCATGTCGGCGATTTTGAGCGCACCGCCGGCCGCGTCAAGGGTAAGGCCGATTAACGCGCCGAAGATAAGCACGAGCCCTATGTTCATGAAGATGCCGGAAAAACTGGTGCCGACAAGGACGGGAACTCTTGCAAGAGGTATACCCGAGACCAACCCGAAGACTATCGCCGTGGCCAGAATGGCCAAAAACGGGTGCAGCTTGAACTTTGATATCGCCAGTATCATCGCCACTATGGCAACCAGGAACGCTATGATTAAAGGGAAGCCAGCCATAAATTGAGCCATTTTATGACAGATCTTGGAAAGTTGTCAAGTGACCCATCCTGCGGCACACGGAAATCAATTTTCCCCGCTCGGGCGAAAAAACTTGACATTCCAGGCCGTCCGTGTTATAAACATAACCATGATTGGCGACAGCCGTATTTACGCCCGTTCTCGCTTTGGACACGAAAGAAATACGGTTACGAATGAAAGGCATCGGGATCTGTCGCCAACGGTGACATTTACCCCCCCCCCCCCCCCCC
>WQRP01000042.1 GCA_009786675.1 Treponema sp.
GCCCATTATCTGGAAAGCCAGGTCTACCAAACAGGACGGTACTTTACCGTAATAACCGACACCCTGGGCAACGTGGCCTATTCCAACAGGCCCGATTACGTTGGTCGAAACATCGTCGACCTGGGCATGGCTCCCAGCCTGGGCCAACTTGTTCGGGACAACATGTTTGAGTACACCTCCACCGTAACCGGCAACAGGGAACTCGCGCATATGCATGTCGCGCCGGAGAACGGCTGGATGGTTATCAGCGGCGTCGACCGCGCGTCAAGGATGGCCACGGCCGGGGATCTGGTCATGAGCGTGCTGCCCACGCTTTTGGCCATGCTTGTCGCCGTGGCGATGATTCTGTACATCCTGCGGCTTTTGAAGCCCCTTGAGCTTTTGACGCGCACCCTTAACGACATCGCGAACGGCGAGGGCGACCTGACGGTAAGGCTTCCCGAAACCGGGGCGAAGGAGATCGCCGACGCCTCCAGGTACTTCAACCAGACCATGGAGAAGATCAGGAAGCTGATCGTGGCAATCAAGAAGCAGGCCGAAACGCTGTCGGACATCGGCGACGATCTTGCCAGCAACATGACCCAGACGGCCACGGCCATGAACCAGATTGCCGCGAACATCCAGAGCATAAAGGGCAGGGTCATAAACCAAAGCGCCAGCGTCACCGAGACCAACGCCACCATGGAGCAGGTCACGCTCAACATCAACAAGCTTAGTGGCAACGTCGAAAGCCAGACGGGCGCCGTGCAGCAGACCGCGTCGGCGCTGGAGGAAATGCTGGCGAACATCCGCTCCGTCACCGCGACCCTGGGCAAAAACGTCGAGAGCGTCAGGGAGCTGGAGGAGTCGGCGGAGGTGGGCAAGTCCGGCCTGCAGGAAGTCGCGTCGGACATCCAGGAAATCGCGCGGGAGTCCGAGGGCCTTCTGGAGATAAACTCGGTGATGGAAAACATCGCCAGCCAGACCAACCTGCTTTCGATGAACGCCGCGATCGAGGCCGCCCACGCCGGGGAATCCGGCCGAGGCTTCGCCGTCGTCGCCGACGAGATCCGCAAGCTGGCCGAATCGTCCAGCGAGCAGTCCAAGGTAATCGGCAGCGTGCTTAAGAAGATCAAGGAATCGATCGACAAGATCTCCCGTTCCACCGAAAACGTGCTCAACAAGTTCGAGGCCATCGACCGCGGCGTAAAAACCGTGGCCGAGCAGGAGGAGCTTGTCCGCAACGCCATGGAAGAGCAGAGCGAGAACGGCAGGCGGGTCATGTCGGCCTCCGGGCAGGTGGGCGACATAACGCGGCAGGTAAAGGGCGGCTCGCAGGAAATGCTGGAAGGCAGCAAGGAGGTCATCCAGGAAAGCAAGAACCTTGAAAAGGTGACGCAGGAAATTACCAGCGGCATGAACGAGATGGCCGCCGGCACAGAGCAGGTAAACAGGGCGGTGAGCAGCGTCAGCGAGCTTAGCGGCAAGAACCGGGAGAACATTTCATCCCTGGTGCGGGCCGTCTCGCAGTTCAAGGTTTAGGTTGCCGGGGCGGCTTTCGGGCCGCCCGCGCGTTTACAGTCTCGCGGGAACCGCGTATAATCGGTGCACGAGACAAAACGGCGGGGGTAGGTAGTATGTGGGTAATGTACGCGCTGTTGGCCGCGGTTTTTGCGGCGGCCACTTCCATCCTGGCTAGGATAGGGCTGGAAGGCGTGAACGCGAACCTTGGCACCGCAATCCGCACGGCGGTCGTGCTGGTAATGGCCTGGGGAATCGTGCTTGGCACGGGCGTCCAGAGGGGCATCCCCGACATCGCGCCGCGATCCTGGCTGTTCCTGGTGCTGTCCGGCCTGGCAACGGGGGCGTCCTGGCTGTTCTTCTTCCGCGCTCTGCAGATAGGGCCTGTTTCCAGGGTGGTGCCAATCGACAAGGCCAGCGTGGTCATTACGATGCTTATGGCGTTTATATTCCTGGGGGAAACCGTGGACGCGAAAACCGTAATCGGCGGGATTTTAATCACCGCCGGGACAATCGTCCTGGTATTGTGATTTTTCTTGGGTTCTGCTAGTATGTGAGGATGACGAAGCGCAGACTTATTACCGCGGCACTCCCGTATTCCAATAACATCCCCCACTTGGGGAACCTGGTTCAGGTTTTGTCCGCCGATGCCTTCGCGCGCTTCTGCAGGCTGCGGGGGTACGAAACCCTGTACATCTGCGGCACCGACGAGTACGGTACCGCCACGGAAACCCGCGCCGCCGAGGAGGGAATTCCCCCCAGGGAGCTGTGCGACCATTACCACGCCGTGCACGACAGCATCTACCGGTGGTTCCAGATTTCGTTCGACAAGTTCGGCCGTACATCGACGCCGATCCAGACCCAGGTTACCCAGGACATTTTCTGCAGGCTGGACAAGGCGGGCTACGTGTCCGAGCACGAGGTAACCCAGCTTCACTGCACGAAATGCGAGCGTTTCCTGGCCGACCGCTTTGTCCGGGGAGTCTGTCCCAACTGCGGTTACGCCGACGCGCGAGGCGACCAGTGCGAGTCCTGCGGCAAGCTCCTTGACCCCACCGACCTGAAGGATCCGCGGTGCCACGTCTGCGGCTCCACGCCGGTCCCGCAGTCTACAAGGCACCTGTACATAGACCTTCCCAAAATAAAGGACAGGCTGGAAGCCTGGATCAAGACAGCGAGCGAAAACGGCTTCTGGTCGCACAACGCCGTCCAGATGACCCAGGCGTGGATACGCGACGGCCTGCGCGAAAGGGCGATTACCCGCGACCTAAAATGGGGAATCCCGGTGCCGAAGCCCGGCTACGAGAACAAGGTTTTCTACGTGTGGTTCGACGCGCCCATCGGCTACATTTCCATAACGGGATGCCTGGGCGACGAACTGTCCAAGGGTCTGATAGAGCTGCACCTGCTTCCCTCGCAGGTCAGGAAATTCCCCGCCTGGCAGGATTTCGTGGTCCACTGGTGGGGGAGCCCGGACGAGGTGGAGCTGTTCCAGTTTATCGGCAAGGACAACATTCCCTTCCACACGGTTGTGTTTCCCTCCAGCCTTCTCGGCTCGGGCGGGAAATGGACGATGCTGCACCACATGTCCAGCACCGAGTACCTGAACTACGAAAGCGGGAAGTTCTCAAAGTCCCGGGGCGTGGGCGTTTTCGGGTCCGACGTAGTGGACACGGGAATTCCCCCCGACGTGTGGCGTTTCTACATTTTCTACAACCGCCCCGAAAAGGCCGACGTCATGTTCACCTGGAAGGATTTCCAGGAAAAGGTAAACGGGGAGCTGATCGGGAACATGGGCAACCTAATCAACCGCACGCTTTCCTTCATTACCCGTTACTACGACGGCGATATACCCAAGGGCGGATCCAATCTCGCCCTGTGGGAAAAGGTCCGGGCTTTCCAGAAATCCATAGGGGACAAACTCGAACGCGCCGAGCTGCGGGACGCCTTTAGGGAGATTTTCGCCCTTTCGTCCTACGCGAACAAGTATTTCCAGGATGCCGAGCCCTGGCGGCTGCGGACCGAGGATCCCGAGAAGGCCATGGAGGTGATACGCGATCTTGTCCACGTCGTGCGGGACATCGCTATAATGATCGATCCCTTTATGCCCCAGACGGCGACAAAGATAATCATGTTCTTTGGGCTCAAACTGCGGGATACCTTTTGTTGGGCCAGCATGGGAAGCGCGGAGGGGTTTTTCCCGGTCAAAAAGATAGAAAGTACGGTTCTTTTTGCCAGGCTGGAGGACGACGAGATAAACTGTCTGCGGGAACGTTTTTCCGGCAGCCTGAAGGACCGGGAAAACGACGCGGCGGAAGCGGCGAACGCGGCCAAGCCCGTCTTCGAGGCCACGCTTGATCTGCGCGTGGCGAAAATCGAGAAAGTGGAGCGGCACCCCAACGCGGACAAGCTGTACGTGATAGGCCTTGAGGTCGGCGAGGGGACGACCGGAACCCGCGAGGAACGGACAATCGTGTCCGGGCTGGTGGATTTTTACACCGAGGAACAGCTTCTGGGCAGGCGCATAATCGTCGCCTACAACCTAAAGCCGGCCAAGCTGCGCGGGGTGCAGTCCAGGGGAATGCTCCTTGCCGCCGGGGACAACGGCGGCACCGCCCCGGACGGCTCGCCCGCCGAGCGCTGCGAGGTGCTTGACGCGGGGGACGCCCCCACCGGAACCAGGGTGCTCCCGGAAGGGCTCGCCGCCCAGGCGGGAACGGCTCTTCCCGAAATCGACATCGACACCTTTTTCGCCTGTCCAATCGCGGTCAGCGGTTTCGCCGTGCAATCCGGCGGCAGGAACCTTTGCCTGGGCGGAAAACCCATCCGTACCGGCATCGTCCGGGAAGGCAAGGTCAACTGACAACGGAATTCCTGCGGGGTATCACCGACGCCGATCTGGCCGTCTGCGAAAACGCGGGGTCTTTTTTGCAGTCGGCGATGTGGGGCAGGTTCAAGTCCAGGTTCGGCTGGGACGCGAGGGCCTTCCTTGTCGAATGGGCCGGGGATCCGGGGGAAACACTCCCCTTGCTGGCTCTTTCCCGGAGAATCGCGCCAGGCGTCCGAATGGCCTACGTTCCCTGGGGGCCCGAGCTTCCGGCGGGCTACGACGGGGAACGGCGAGCCGGAGCCCTGGCGGAGCTTGCCCCTTCCCTTAGGCGGATCCTCCCGGGCAACACGACGTTCATCCGTTTTGACCCACCCTGGTTTGACGCGGAAGGGGGGGCTCCCCGGGCATTGCCCCCGCCGTTCATACGGGCGGCCGCGGACATCCAGCCGCCGGACACGGTAATCGTGGATCTGACGCCGGACGCCGGCGACATACTTGCCTCGATGAAGCCCAAGTGGCGTTACAACATAGGGCTGGCCAGAAAACGGGGCGTTACCGTAGGGGCCGCGGGCGACCAGGCGGGTATTTTTTACGGCCTGCTTGCCGAGACGGCGAAACGGGACGGCATCGCGATTCACGGCGAGGGGTACTACAGGACGCTGTTCGAGGAATGCGGCCACGCGGAACTTTACACGGCCTGGCACGAGGGCGACTGCCTGGCGGCCATCGTCGTTCTGCGCCGGGGGAAGCAGGCGACTTATCTTTACGGCGCCTCGTCGAACGCCAAGCGCAACCATATGGCACCCTACGCCCTGCAATGGAAGGCAATGCTGGACGCAAAGGCGGCGGGATGCACAGCCTACGATCTGTTCGGCATACCGCCAAACGAGGATCCCGGGCATCCCATGGCCGGCCTGTACCGGTTCAAGACCGGTTTCGGGGGCAGCATAGCCCGCCGCCCGGGAAGCTGGGACTATCCCTGCAACTGGGCGCTGTACGCATTGTTCAGTGCGGCGGAACGGGCAAGGAAAAACCTGCGCGACAGGCGCAAACTGCGGGGCAGGCAATCTTGACCTCCGGGGCTTTTCTGTGGATATTGTATTATGGTGGGGTCAATCGAACCGTGTTTTCGCAATTGGCTCGGGCTGCTTTTGGGTTGCCCACAGTGTAGCGGAGGTCTTCTTTGAAATACTCAAACCCGGCGAACCTTGCCGTCATAGCCTGCCCGGGCGGCGAGGTGTTTGCGGACGAGGTTATCATCCACCTGAAAAAGCTGTACCGACGCAACAACGAGCGGACGGCGGCGGAGCTCGCCAAACGCTACGGCAAGCCCACCGAGGAAGTCGTCGAGCGGATCAACTTTATCAACGAAATCGCATCCCCGGGGCCACGCATACATTCCGAGAAAGGCAAGTGCCCCGTTCCCAGGCTGAAAACGCCGACAAGGTTCACCTGTTTTCCCAACGGCGAGGTCAAGGCCGAAATCCAGGAATCCATTCGCGGCAAGGACATCTATATTTTCCAGGACGTCGAGAACCGTTACCCGGTGCGCTTTCACGGCTGTGACGAGGGAAAGCCGCTTTCGATCAACGACCACCTGATGACGCTGTTCGTCACGATCGACGCGGCGCGGCAGGCGGGGGCGCAACGGATCACCCTGGTCATTCCCAACTATCCCTACGCCAGGCAGCACAAGGCAAAGGGCAGGGAGGGGCTTACCGCGAGCCGCATCGGGAAGATGTTCGAAAGCCTGGGAGTCTGCCACATCATAACCCTGGACATCCACTCGCGGGACATAATGAACTCGTTCACGACCATGCGGCTGGAGAACCTGCACGCGAGCTACCAGATCATAAGGGCGCTTTCCAAGCTGGACGGAACCCTGGACGACGATTTCGTGGTCGTGTCCCCGGACACCGGCGCGGTTGACCGCAACAAGTTCTTCGCCTCGACGCTTAAAAAGCCGCTGGCCCTGCTGTACAAGGAGCGGGACTATTCCAAGGTCTGCAGGAACGTGTCGGAAAACAACATCTCGCAGTTGCGGCTTCTGGGCAACGTCAAGGACAAGACCGTTTTCATGGCCGACGACCTGCTCGGCACCGGGGGAACGCTCATCAAGGGAATGGAGCTGCTAAAGAAGAACGGCGCGCGCCGGGTTATCTGCTCGATCAGCCTGCCCCTGTTCTCGGGCAACGCGGTTTCCTACTTTGACAAGGCCTACGACGAGGGCCTGTTCTACAGGATCATCGGAACCAACGCGGTCTACCAGGAAGAGGTATTGAAGCGCGAATGGTACATCAGCGTGAACATAACCAAGCTTTTCGCCCAGGTAATCTCCAGGCTTCACAACGGGCTTTCCCTGTCCGGCCTTTTGGACAACCGGGAGATAATCAAGGGGCTGCTGGACGGCGCCAGGGAATCGCCGCAGAACGAGCTCCCCTTCCAGCATGACGCATGAGGGTATTTCGCGTTCCGGGGACGTGCCGGGCGATTATCTTCGACATGGATTCCACCCTTTACACTAACGACGAATACGCCCGCGCGCAGATCGACCTCCCCATCGAACGTCTTGCCCGCCTAAAAGGAAAAAGCCCCGACGAAATGAGGGCCGAGATCGACGCCTACAGGGAAAAATGGGCGGAGGGGCACCGGGGACAAAAGATTAGCCTTGCGAACGCCTTCGTCGCCTTTGGCGTCGGCATCGCCGAGAGCGCCAAATGGCGCAACGAGCTTTTTAACCCCGAGCGGTACCTCCGCAGGGACGCCAGGTTACGTTTTACGTTGGAAAATCTTGCGAACCGGTTTATAATGGCCGTGGTTACCAACAACCCGGCGCGCGTCGCCGAGAGAACCCTTGACGCGCTGGGCGTGGGGGATCTGTTCCACGCGGTTGTCGGCCTGGACACCTGCGGCGTGTCCAAGCCCCACAGGGAACCGTTCATCAGGGCGGCGACCCTCTGCGGCGTTGCGCCGGAGGCGTGTCTTTCTGTGGGGGATCGCTACGACATCGACATAGCCCTGCCCCTGGAACTGGGCATGGGCGGCATCCTGGTTGACGGGGTGGGGGACGTGTACGGGCTACCGGAACTGCTTTCCGGGCAGGAACCGCATTACAAAGGAGCTGATCTATGGACGAGAAACCTGCCCACAAACGCATAAAGCCGGCGGTCTTTAAAAAGGTCCTGTTCTTTGCCGAATCCATGGCCGAAATCTGCGCCAGGACACGGGTCGCCCAGGGAAGGCCGCTAAGATGGATAATCATAGCCAACCCGACGGCCGGTGGCTTTACCCTGCCGGCCTACTGGAAAAAGCACCGCCCTACCCTGGAACAATACGTGTCGCTGGCAAAGGCTAGTCCCAAGCGCGAGGACTGCGGCCCCGCCGGCACTGCGACCGGATCGCCGGCACTTGCGGATCGCGGCCTTGTCGTGACTGAAAGGGCGGGATCCGGCATGGAGATTGCGGGCGCGCTTGTCAACGAGGCGACCGGATCGCCGGGCAACGGAGCCGCGCCCTTCTACCTGGTCATCGTGGCCGGGGGGGATGGCACCAGCCTGGAAGTGCTTTCCGTCCTGTTCGGTGCGCCCGAATCGGTGCGCTCGAACATGGCGATCCTGCGCCTGCCCATGGGAACCGGCAACGACGGGGCGGATTCCCCGGATCTCGCCAAGGCGCTCGACCTTCTGACGAAGCCCACCCGCATAGAGTTCACCCCCGCCCTTAGGCTGCTGACCTCGCCGGGCGGCAGGCTCGTGTCGCAGGGACCTTTCATCGCCTTCAACGTCCTTTCCGTGGGCATCGACGCTTTCGTCACCCACATGACGAATAAAATGAAGAAAAAATCCCCCGGCGATTTCTACAAGCTATGGGTGGACATTGCCGCCCTGCTGTACGACAAACTGTACACGGTGGGCTTTCTAGACGTAAAGGCCCTGGACGAACACGGCGGAGAGGTTCTGTCCTTCCGGGAAAAGCTCCTGCTGGTTGCCGTCGGGATATCCGGGCACAGAACCTACGGATCCCGGAAAAAGATCTTGCCCGACGATCGTAACGTCTGCGCCCTTAAACAGATGTCCCTGCTTCGCAAGCTTGCCCTAAAGGAACTTTTTTCGACCGGCGGCCACGTGGAAAAACCCGAGGCAACGCTGTTCAACGCGCAAAGGGTTGAGTTCCGCGGCGACTACCCGCTGCTAGCCCAGATGGACGGCGAGACGGTCTTGCTGGACAAGAAGGACTTTCCCGCCGCCATAGAACTTACCGCGCCGGCAATCCCCGTCCTAAGGCTCGCCTGTTGCGGAACATAGGATTGCAGGCCCGAACATCCATGCCAATCCCGACCCACCTGGCAACAGCATCAGTGCGACGCATGATGCCTGTCACCTTGCGCATTTGGGTGACAGTCACTCTTGCCTGGGCATCCAGAATTTGGTGCCTGTCACCAGCATATGAATCCTGTTTACCTGCGTATCACATCAACCCTTCGATCAAATGCCGCACCCCCGATGTGAGTTCCGCCCGGAATCACAATGCGAGTCAAGTTCGTATTTAGAAACGCCTCATCCCCGATGGAAGTAACACTGTTGGGAATAGTTACACTAGATAGCCGTTCGTTCCTTGCAAATGCCCTATTCCCGATGCTCGTTACGCTGTCAGGAATAGTTACACTGGATAGTGGGTTCTGCATAAATGCAGAGTTTCCGATATGAGTAACACTGTTGGGGATGGTAACATTCGTTAGATTACTCCTCGCAAATGCCCCTTCTCCAATGTGCGTAACGGGCAAATTTCGTATCCGAGGCGGAATACGGACATCTCGATTGTTTCCCAGATATCTGGTGATCATCAGGGATCTGCCGCCACCTACAGTCTCTACATCAAAATCGCTTGCCGGATCATGTTGCTCTTGTTCGCCGCAAGCCGCCATTGAAAGCCCGATTATCGCAACAAACGCGATAATCCCGATAAGTTTGAAAGTCTTTTTCATAAAGACCATCCTTTTGCGACTACCCACCTTGCCTATGGCGGGNAGCCAGGTTGATTTACCTACCCATACGGGCAGGGATATATAAAAGGCCGAAATATTGAGCCTTTTACCCATACAAAAGCCAAGCCTATTGCACCGATATATCATCTCCATGTCTCAAAACAGCAAAATGTCAAAAACTAGGCTAATAGCATGGTTTTAACTATACCTATCTAATTGCGTAGTGTCAAGCGACATTTTTACAGGCTAATAACACGGTAGAGTGGAAACATGCTGATGAAGCCCAGAAAGAGTTCCGCAAGAGAGGTTGCGTATTGACCATACAGGAACTTTTTATCGCCAATTTGAAGGCTTATCGAAAGTTGCGTAAAATTTCCCAGTTACAACTGGCCGATTTATGCGATTCATCCACTGGTTACATTGGCGAAATTGAAACTGGCAAACGTTTCCCTTCAGTAAGTATGATCGAGCGAATAGCCTCCGCGCTTGGCGTCGAATCCTGGCACCTGTTCAAAAACGAGCCGATAAACCCCGCGCCCCAAAGCAACCTCGCGAAACTCGCGCCATCGCAAAAAAAGGATCTCATAAAGATGGCCAATTCCGCCCTTTCCAAAATCCTCGACGACTTTTAAAACCGCGGCGTGCGTTAGGGGATCTTTCCACGCAAAAACGCCCCTGCCCTTTAAGCCAGTTTCTATTGTACCGCAAAAAATCGAACCGCCTAGGCAAAATTCCTCTAAAGTCCAGGATCCAAATCCCGATACTGATAACAAAGACGGGTAAAGTTTTCAGTCCGGCTTTGACGATAGGAGGAAAGCGCCATGACTATTCAATCAGTACCTTACCAAACTTTTTCCGGCATGGATCATGCGATCAGCGAATCCCTGGGTAGCGTCCAGGCTTCCCCGTCGTCCTATGGCTCGCAGCCCAGGCATGTTCCCGCGTCGGTAAGCGTGGAAGGGGTGGACGTCGACACAATGCGGGTTATAGACCTTCTGCTGGGACAACTGGAACAGCTAAGCTACCAACTGGCCAGAATGGAAGCCCAGACCGAGCCGGCCGCCACCGAGGCAAACGTGGGAGCCGAAATAAGCGCCGGCATCGCCAGTATGGAGGCGGACTATCAGGCGCGGTTCGACGCCTTTGTCGAGATGTACGCGCAGGTCAGGGCCGACGTTGAGTCCGCGGGTTTGATCGACGATCCCTACGTCCCCGCCAGCCAGTTCGCCGGGATGCTGTTCGAGATCGCCGCCTAGCCTGTGGCATGTCCCCGGGGAACGCGGATCGGAAGCCTGAAGGTTCCTTACAAAATTGTCTTAAGTGCGCCCACTACAGGGTTAGCTGGGATCCCCTGCGTCCCCATGCATGCGAGGTTTTCGAAATCAAGTCCCGTCTAATGCCCTCGGTCGAGGTGTTTAACGCCGCCGGGGGTCATTGCCCTTCGTTCCAGGTTAAGAAAAGGGCTTAGTCCATTCCCATACAGGTTCCCACGGCGATTGCCGTGTCGATCATGTAGTGATCCGCTGGAACGGTTCTGACATGCCCGGCCGGAACGCTTAACTCCACCGAATCGATGCGGCCGTTCCTGAGCGCGACCATGCGCCCGTAGTCGCCCTTGGCAAGAAGGTCGGCGGCGGCCGTGCCTAGGCTCGTGGCGAAGACGCGGTCTGACGCGCTGGGAATGCCTCCGCGCTGCACGTAGCCCAGAACCGTGGCGCGGGTTTCCATGCCGGTTTCCTCGTGAATCTCCCGGGCAACACGGTAGCCAACCGAAGGGCCGTTTTCGGCGCGGTATTTCTTGCGTTCGCGCTTGTCCATCTCGTCTTCCTTTACGGAAAGCGCACCCTCCGCGACGACTACAATCGAAAATGTCTTGCCGGACTTTGTGCGTTGTTCCAGATGGCGACCTATGGCCTTAATGTCGTAGGGAATCTCCGGGAGCAGGATCACATCCCCGCCGCCAGCGACTCCGGCGTAAAGGGACAGCCAGCCGGCCTTGTGGCCCATCAGCTCGATAACGATTACCCGGTTATGGCTCTGCGCCGTGGAGTGCAGGCGGTCGATCGCCTCCGTGCAGATCGCCAGCGCGGAATGAAAGCCGAAGGTCTGGTCGGTGCCCACTATGTCGTTGTCGATTGTCTTGGGAAGGCCGATTACGTTCAGCCCCTCCTGCGCGAAACGGTAGCCGGTGGTGTTGGTGCCGTTACCCCCAAGCACAACCAAGCAGTCAAGCCCCAGCTTGCGGTAGGTGTCCTTGACCGCCGTCACCTTTTCGCCGATTATCTCCTCGGAGTGGCCGATCTCGGACTTGAAGGGCTTTTCCCTGCTCGCCCCCAGAATGGTTCCGCCCCGGGTGAGTATCCCGGAAAAGTCCTCCGGCTGCAGGACGCGGACATTTTCCTCTATAATACCCCGGAACCCGTCGGATATGCCCACGATGCTCATGCCGTAGCGATC
>WQRP01000043.1 GCA_009786675.1 Treponema sp.
GACGACTTCGGACGGCATTATCCAGAACCTGATTTCATCCCCCGTGGAAAGATGCTCGATCTCGTTTCTTGTTACGGTGCCGCCTCGAACTACTGGTCGGTAAAACTGTTCGTCCGTCCAATGGGTTTCGGCATACACATTCCGATTGACCTGCGCGTGAATTCTTAACACGGCGTTTCCATCGGTTATTGTTATCCGTGCTCCGCCCCCCAAGCTTCTCGTACCTGGGCGACCCGTGTGCAGACAGGAAATGGGCAGCAACGCAAAAACGACAACGACAAAAAATCTTATCAAAAACATTTCACCCCCCGATCCGCATTTCCCGAATCAGCTTTCGCAACGGTAGCACCATTGGGGGAGGAACGGAAAATTCGTCAATACCCATTTTGATAAAATCCTTGGTGAGCTCCATGTCGGCGGCAAGGTTTCCGCAGATGCCTACGGGAATGCCCGTCTGCTTCGCGTTTCTTGCCGTTAGCTCCACCAGCTTTAATATCGCAGGGTGGTGGGTATCGGTAAAACGGCTAAGGGCACTGTTCTGCCTGTCCACGGCAAGAGTGTACTGGGTCAGGTCGTTTGTCCCGATGCTGAAAAAATCCGATTCCTTTGCCAGTTCGTCGCTAATAAGCGCGGCGGCCGGAGTTTCGATCATTATCCCTATTGGAACGTTTTCCGAATGGGGAACGCCTTCGGCTTTAAGATTCGATCTAACCTTGGCCGCGATCTCTTTGGCCTCGCGCAGTTCCCACAACGAGGTTACCATTGGAAACATGATCGACACGTTGCCGTGAGCCGATGCACGGTAAATCGCCCTAAGCTGGGTGACAAGGATCTCTGGCCGAATAAGGCAAATGCGAATCGCTCTTAATCCCATTGCTGGGTTTTCCTCCTGTGGAAGGCTGAAATAATTGAGCCGCTTGTCCAGGCCTATGTCGAGGGTTCGGATAGTCACCCTGCGTCCTTTCATTTTTTCCGCGACTTTTCTGTAGGCGACGTACTGGTGTTCCTCCGAGGGAAAATCCTTTAAGCCCATGAAAAGGAATTCGCTACGAAACAAGCCTATGCCCTCGGCGTCGTTTTCCAGCACCACGTCCGTGTCGGAAGGACTGCCGATATTTGCAAACAATTTTATGCTTAGGCCGTCCAGCGTTTTGCTTGGAAGTCCGATTAGCGCGGCAAACGCGGTCTTTTTTTGTTTTTCCTCGTTATGGCGTTTGGCCCATTCTCTTGCCGTGTCCCTGTCCGGTTCAAGGTACATCACGGCCCCGTACCCGTCAACTATGGCCTCCTTGCCGTGGCAGCTTTCATGAATGGTTGCGCCAAGGGACGCCACTGCCGGAATGCCCATGTTGCGGGCAAAAATCGAGGTGTGCGAATCGGCCGATCCGCTCGAGGTAACGAAGGCAAGCACCAAAGCCCTGTCCAACTGGACGGCCTCGCTTGGGTAGAGGTCGTCCGCCACCACGATCACCGGTTTTTCCGTGCGAAAGACAAAACCGGAATACCCCTGCAGGATGTTCAACAGCCGGCTCGAAATATCCCAGACGTCCGCGGCCTGGGACTTCATGTGCTCGTTGTCCATGTCCAAAAACATTTTCGCAAAGGTTTCCGCGGTTTTCCAAACGGCGTATTCGGCGTTTACTTTTTCTTTGTTAATGATATCCGTTATCGAATCGCGGTAGTCAAGATCGGTCAGCATCATCGAATGGATGTCGAAAAGATCGGCTTCCTTATCGCCCATTTTCTCAAGGGCGATTCCTTGAACCGCCCCCAATTGCCGGACGGCTTCCTGTATTGCCTGTTCCACGCGGTCGGTCTCTTTCTGGACGTCGTAAATGGAATGGGGGCCAATATCCGCCTTTCGCCTTTTTAGGTAATAGACGGTGCCTATCGCTATTCCGACGCTTGCCTTCTGTCCCTTAAACATTTTCATGTTTTGCCCCATCGGCTACAGCGTGGAGGTGCAGTAGCCCTTTAGCTCTTCCGCGACTTTGGTCTCGTTGTCACCCTCCACGGTTATGACAATCTTTTCGCCCCGACCTACCTGAAGATTTATTACGGAAAACAAGCGTTTCGCGTCCACTTTTTTGCTACCCTTGGTAACAGTTATTTTTTCCGCATAACCCTGCGCCTTTTTTACGAAGCCCCCGGCGGGCCTCGCGTGCATACCCTCGTCTATCGTCAGCGTGTGGTTAAACTCGATCATGTCTCGCCTTTTTCAAAAACATTTTTGTACCTCTTGGTTGCCCGGTTAGTCCTTTGGCAGAAGATATTCCTGCAACTGAAACAGTATTTCCTTGGCGTTCTGATTCGCGGCTATGGCTATTGCCGCGATCAGCGCGCCTTCCACCAGGGCCGCGTCGCTCAGGAAAACATTCTCGCGCAGACTGTCGTCCAGCGCCTCCCTTGCCATTTGTCCGGTCAGCCTTGCGGATCCAATGTCCGCAAGAACTATTACCTCGCCCTGTTCGGCGGCTTTTTTCATTTCCGCAAGGGTGCGGTCGTAATCGGTGCCGAAGGTTCCTGTTTTGGTTCCGCCAATCGCTATGATGCAGTTTTCCCCGGTCATCTGAAGGGCAAACTCCTTTGCCCCCTCGGCTATCTTCGGGCTGTGCGACAAGATCAAAAGTGAAGTCATGGCCGGCAATCCTCCTCTTTTAGCAGGGAATTGCAAATCGTCCGGATCATTAGGTAGCTCGACGCGGCGCCAGGATCGACGTGGCCGATACTGCGCTCGCCAAGGTACGAGGCTCTTCCTTTTTTGGCAACGATGTCTTTGGTTTTTTCCAGGCAGTCCGCGGCGACTCTTTCGGCGTTGGCGAACGCGTTCCTGGCGGAAAGACCCGCGGCACAGTCCCTTTCAAGGGATTCCGCCGCCGGAAGCAACACGTCGATCATGGTTTTGTCGCCCGGCTCGGCGTTGCCCCTGGATTGTATGGCAAGAACCCCTTCCTTAAAAAGCGGGACGAAACCATGCAGGTCTATCTCCGTCAGGCCTTTCGCCGCCGTGGATGCCTTTAGGAACATGCTGCCGTACAGCGGGCCCGCCGCGCCGCCAACGTTGGAGATTAGGGCCATCGCGACCGTCTTGAGCAAGTCGCCCATGTCGGTTCCGGGCGTTTCCTTTAGCTTCTGCAGGACGGCCCCAAAGCCCCTGGCCATGTTGAACCCGTGGTCCCCGTCGCCGATTGCCTGATCCAGATCGCTTAGGTATAGTTTCTGTTCCTCCATCACCGTGGCAATGTCGCGGATAATGGAACGCATCTTGTCAGTGCTTACGATCATTTGTCGCATACCCTCCATGCAATGGTTCGCGCTTTCGCATCGTAAAATGTCTTCAGTTCGTCGTCAAGTTTTAGTACCGAAACGGAGAACCCCGCCATTTCAAGGGACGTCATGAAGTTGCCCACGTTGGTCGAATAAACCTTGACGCCTTTTTTGCCAAGTATTTCGTGCGCCTTGCGGCTGACGATGAGCAGTTCCATAAGCGGGGTCGCGCCAAGCCCGTTTACCAGCAAGGCGACCTCCCCCCCGTGTTCGATGGGTTTGTCCTTTAGGATGTAGTCCACCAGGATATGCTCGGCCAAATCGTCGGCGGCTCTGATTTTGTCCCTGATGACGCCGGGCTCGCCGTGTATGCCCAGGCCAATCTCGATTTCGTCGTCGCCAAGGCTAAAGCCGGGCTTGCCCGCGGCGGGAACGGTGCAGGCGGAAAGGGCTATTCCCATGGATCTGGTATTGGCGACGGCCCTTTCGCCGATTTCCCGCACGGCGTCAAAACCGAGCCCCGCCTCCGCCGCGCCCCCGGTGATTTTCTGGACAAGAATGGTGCCGGCAATGCCTCGGCGGCCTACCGTATAGGTGCTGTTCATCACCGCCACGTCGTCGTTGACAATGATTTTTGCCGTTTTTATGCCTTCGTCTTCGGCCATTTCCCCGGCCATCTCAAAGTTCAGAATGTCGCCGCTGTAATTGGGAATGATCATGACGACGCCTTTTCCGGTATCGACCGTCCTGATGCATTCCAGGATTGGCCCGACCCCCGGGGAAGTGAACACCGCGCCGCAGACGGCCGCGTCCAGCATCCCCTCGCCCACGTAACCGGAGCAGGCGGGCTCGTGGCCGGATCCGCAGCCGGAGATTAGCGCCACTTTTCCCGTCTTGGGCGTACCGCGGACGACCACGGCCTGGCCAGGTTCGGCGATGGGCAGGCGCCTTACGTAGCCAGGGTAAGCCAGGGCCAAACCGGCGACCATCTCGTCGATAACGTTGTCAACGTTGTTGATAATTTTTTTCATGACCCGCCGCCCCTGTCCCAGCCAAGCGAGCGTTTGACCGCTTCCCGCCAGCCATCGACAAGTTTTTCCCTGTCCGCCTCCCGCATCGACGGTTTGAACGCCCTGTCCTGCGCCATGTTCTTTACGATGTCCTGCCTGTCGGTATAGTACCCCACGGCCAAGCCCGCAAGATAGACCGCGCCCAGCGCCGTGCTTTCGACTACCTTTGGGCGAATAACGTCGGTGCCCAAAATGTCGGCCTGGAACTGCATAAGAAAATCGTTGACCGATGCGCCGCCGTCAACGCGGATGCTCTTTATCGGCACGCCGGCGTCGTTTTCCATCGCCTTTATGACGTCGCGGCTTTGGTAGGCCATGGATTCCAGGGTGGCGCGGACAAGATGCTCCTTGCCGGTGCTGCGGGTAATGCCGACGATTGTCCCCCTGGCGTACTGGTCCCAATAAGGCGCGCCCAGGCCGACAAAGGCCGGAACCACGTACACCCCGCCCGAATCCGGCACCGAAACGGCGAGCCGCTGCGAATCCGCCGCGTCGTCGATTAGGCGCAGGCCGTCGCGCAGCCATTGTACGGAGGCCCCGGCGATAAAAACGCTGCCCTCCAGGGCGTACTCGACCTTGTTCCCCAGACCCCAGGCGATGGTGGTAAGCAGCCGGCTTTTCGATTCGACGGCCTTCCCCCCGGTGTTCATCAGGATGAAGCACCCGGTTCCATAGGTGTTTTTTACGGTCCCCGGCTCAAAGCAGCACTGGCCGAACAGCGCCGCCTGCTGGTCCCCGGCAATCCCCGCGATGGGGATCTCGCCGCCGAGGATCCCCGGGGCGGTGTTCCCGTAGACGTGGCTCGATGGCTTTACCTCCGGAAGCATCTGCGCGGGGATCCCCATCTCCTTAAGTATGTCCCGGTCCCATTCCAGGGTATGGATGTTGAACAGCATTGTCCGGGACGCGTTGCTGTAGTCGGTGACAAAAACCTTTCCCTTGGTCAGGTTCCAGACCAGCCAGGTGTCGACCGTGCCGAAGAGCAGGTTTCCCCTCTCGGCCTGTTCCCTGGCCCCTGGGACGTTCTCCAGGATCCAGCGAACCTTGGTTCCGGAAAAGTACGCGTCCACTATAAGCCCGGTTTTTTCCAGGATCGTCCTGTCGAAGCCCCCGGCCTTAAGGCTGTCGCAGTAGTCGGCGGTACGGCGGCACTGCCAGACGATGGCGTTGTGGACGGGCTTGCCGGTGGTCTTGTCCCACACGACGGTCGTCTCCCGCTGGTTGGCAATGCCTATAGCCGCAACGTCCCCGCCGGCGCGGGCAGTGGCCTCGGCCAGCACCCCAAGCTGGGTGGAGTAGATCTCCATGGGGTCGTGCTCCACCCATCCCTGCCTGGGGAAAATCTGGGTGAATTCCTTTTGCGCCATTTGGATGATGCTGCCCTGTTTGTCGAAGACAATCGATCGGGAGCTTGTTGTTCCCTGGTCAATCGCGACAAGATACTTTGACATTAACGGCCCCCAAAAAATCGTCTATCCAAATTGTCCCATGGGTTTTTGGGTGTGTCAAGTTTTTGCCGTCGCTTCAGTCCAGGGAAAAAAAGCAGGTATCCTAAAACCTCCAGGCAACTCCCGTGCCGCTTTGCATTCTGACCGTGCCCGTCTCGATGTCCAGCACGCGGACCTGCAGGCGGCGCGCGGCCCCGGCCCCCGTGACGGCCACGGCGATAATCGTCTCCGCCCCGGCCATGTTGCCGATGCTTATAAAATCGTCGTCGTTTATGCTGCCGTCCAGGTGCAGGTTCTGCTCGGTCGCGATCAGATCGATAAGCCCGCGCTCGACGACGGTAAAGCCCAGCCTAAGAAAGTCCGAAACCATGTTGTCGATGACGTCGTTTACCAGGGCATGATCGGCCGCCGCGTTGTTGTGGATCCACACCCTGGATCCGTCCCCAATGACGCTTCTTGCCTCGACAATCGCGTGGGCGGCGACCCTTTCGGCCGGGGTCTGGGTGGCGTCGAGCGCCTCGAGGCCCAGCAGTTCCGCGGCCTCCCTGTTGAGCAGGGCCAGTTGCTGGCTAACCCTGGGCGCCCTTGTCGCCTCGAAAACCTGCTCCATAAAGAAAATACCGCCTTCCACGTCCCCGATCGCCTCGTACAAAATGGCCGCGTTTATCGCCGCCGGGATGCTCCTGTGGTCGTTCCAGATCGAGACGTAGGCGTCGCGCGCCCCCAGGTAGTCGCCGGCCCGCCTTCTTTGATCCGCCCCGTTCATAAGCGGGCGCAGGGCCCTGTCCGGCTCCCTTTCCATGACGCGGGTAACCCTGATGGTATGCGGGGCGACGTCCCTGTGGAAATGGGAAAGCTGGCTCGTGATAATCCTGGAGGCAAGCGCCACCTCGCTAGGAAGGGCGTTCCTGTCCTCGCTGCTGGCGCTGGTACGCCCCGACCTTCTTACCGGCCCCACGATGGTCCCGTCCCGCGCCCGCGCGAAGTAATACTCGAACGCGACCTCGACTTCCCGCGTGTGCTCGGTAAAGGTTTCGACCACGGTTGTGTCGCCCCTGCGGATCCGCCGCTCCCTTTGCCTGGACGTCGTGCTTGATGCGTAGTGCGTCAGCCGCCCCCCGAAAAGGGCGTCCACGTAGGGCTCGATGCTCCCGCCCCTTCTTTGGACGGCCTGGACCGTGCCGTGGCTTACCAGGGTAAAGGCGCCCGTCCCCTGGATCCTGCCGGTTACCTCGCTGGTAAGATGCCCGGCTATCTGGTTGGCGACCGAGCCGCCGACGGTGGTCGTGAACGGCACAATGGCGATGCGCTGGACGCCGGCCGTGTCCATGTTCGGCGCCCTTGGCGCCTCGAACCTGACCCGGGTGGCGCAACCGGCCAGAACAAAAACCGCCAGCACAAAAAGCGGCGCGGCCTTCCATAGTTTTGTTGACATAGCGGTTCTCCTTTAGTATTCCTTTGCCGGTATGGGGCGCTATTCGATACGGCGGATCGCCCCCCCGTTGAAGTCAAGCCTGACGGTGCCGCTCATGTCCCTGAAAGTATAGCCCGTCGCCTGCTGGAGGGGGTACCAAAAATCCATGTGGCCGGGGCTCGGGCAAACCACCCTGACCCTGTAACCGCCCGAAGGAAGCGAGAACCTTGCGGTACTCCCCGCCCCAACCCCTCCCTGTTCCATTAGGTGGCGCGACACGTCCTGGATCTCGACCGTGACAAGCCTGTCACATTCTAGGGGGGAACTGTTCGTGACGTATATTGCAACAGGCACCGGCTCCGGCAGGCAGCCGGCCAGGGCAAACGTCAGCGCCAGTATCCCCGCCGCGCAAAAAGTCTTTATCGTTTTCATTCCGCCGCTCCTCCGTATGGACACACCCTGGACGCGCGATTTTCGCCAAGCCCCAAAGGTTCTTCTATAGTTATGTATACATCACCTGCCGCGAACTTGCAATATCCATGGACGGGGTTTTCGCTATTCTACGGAAGCTGGGAAGGCCGCTTGCCCCGCCGCTCGGCGGGAAGGGGTTTGGGGGTTTGCTCGCCGAAGAAAAATTCCGCCCATTGTTCCTTCGCGATTGTCTCCCTGTGGAAACGCGCCAGCCTGGAATACGTTATGCCCAGCCTGGAAACGGAAAGGAACAGCGTCCCCCCCAGGACGGCCGCCCCGGGTATCAGGGGATCGATCCAGTGGCCCGAAACTATAAAGGCGATTCCGAAGGCGGCAAAGCACAAAAGGCTTCCCGCAAGCCCCAGGGCAAGGATTGCCTTGGATCCAAGCGCGTAGGCAAGGGTAAGCGCCGCCAGGGCCGCGGCCAGGGGCCAGATTATGGTGCTCCGACCTTGCCCCGGCGAAACGTTCCGCCCGGTGAGCATGGCGTTGGCGAACAGAGCGGACGATCCAGGCTCCTCCCCGGGCCCCATTATGCAGAAGGCGGCCACCAGCTTTCCGGCCAGGCCCTCCCTTTGCCTTACGAGCTCGCGGTGCGCCTCGCGCATGGCGACGAAGCTTCGCATAACGGTGTTTCGCCTGTTCCGCAGGGCGTCAATCTCCCCCTCGCCGAGCCCTTCCTCGGTCATTATGGCTATCAGCACCTCGTAGCCGTTCACAATAATCATTTCGGAGGGGCCGTACAGGAACTCGTCCAGGCTGCCGACGTAGTCGTCGCGGGCGGCGATCCAGGCGGCCCTGGCTTCCGCGCCCGGGGATTCCAGCATACGTTCCCTTAGGCTTTCGGCGTGCTCGAAAAGGATTAGGGGGATGCGCTCCGGCCTTACCTCGGCGTACAGGCCGTGGTTCCAGGCGTCCCGCAGAAGGCGCGCCATCGTCCTGTCCGCGCGGTCGTATTCCAGGAAAACGTCCAGACCCACGCGGCGGAAGCCGCCGCCCCTTCTTGGTTTGTCAAGAAGGACGTTTCCGTCCCTGTCCAGGGGGAAGCGAAACTCCCCCGATCCCTCGATCCGGTTCACCAGCGCCGTCCCGCCGGGCTCGACGGCGGATTCCGTCCAGCGCCGCCTTAGCGCGCGGAACGCGATGTGCTCCGCGACGGCGTTCGTCTCCACCGCCGCCGCCGCTGGCCACTGAAAGGGCGCGTTGTCCGGGTCGGGCAGGACCCTTTCCACGGGGACGAACGGGGCGACGCGCCTTAGCACCCCGTCACGGTCGGGCCGGGGCTCTGAGTACCAGGGAATTTCCCCTTCCGTCACGGCCCAGGGCTGTGGGCGCGCCATTATCGCGTTGCCGAAGGCGGCGGCGGCTCCGGCCATCCTGGCCGCCCCTTCCTCCTCCTGGCGCATGGCGGCCGCGTTCAGCCGGTCCCTGCCCCTTTCCGCGAGCTCGACCAGGCTTTCCACGTAGGCCGGCGATTCCTCCGGCCCGAGCAGGCCGAGCCGGATGGCGTCGAACAGGCTCCGGATGTTCCTTTCCAGAAGGAAAAACTCGCCGTCGATGCGGTGGACGAATTCGGCGGCGCTTTCGCTCGTGTCCGCCCTGGTCCCCAGGACCGGAACCTCGACGAGCAGGTCCGACGCGCCCATCTCGCTTAGGGCCATAAGCACGACGAAGACGTCGCCGGGCTCCACGACCTCGCCGGTCTCGATAAGCAGGAGCTGCTGGGAAACCGGCGGCGGGGAACGCAGACCCAGGAGGAAATCGTAGGCTCTGCCCAGCCTGGGGCCCGCCAGGGCGTGGTTCATCAGGAAGACAAGCGCGACGGCGACGAGCCAGGCGCAGGCGAGTAGGGCAACGGACAGTTTTCGGGGGATAAATACCGGCATCTGCCCTTTTATTCTCGGCAGGAATTGGTTATGATTAAAGTTGGGCGGTCGTCGCAGGCCGCCGCCAAGGAGGCTCGATTTATATGAAGACAATCTGCTTTGTCGGCTTGGCGCTCGCTCTCGCGCTGCTTGCCACGGGCTGCGCCGGGCCGCCCACCGAGGAAATGAACAACGCCGTAGAGGCGGTGGCTCGTGCCGAAAACGACAACGACGCGGTTCTGCACGCCCCGGCCGCCCTTGCCCGCGCCAGGGAGGCTCTGCGCATGATGCGGCGGGAGGCGGATTCCAGGCGCTTCGACGCGGCCAGGGCCTATGCCGCCGAGGCCATAGCCGCCGCCGAGCGCGCGGTCGCCGAGGGCCGCGCCGGCGCGGAACAGGCCAGGAGGGAGGCTCACGCCCTTATATCGGATCTTCCGCCCCTTATCGCGGAGGCCGAGCGTGGGATGGGGGCCGCCAGGGCCGCCGGGCTCGACCTGGACTACGACGCCCTGGACGACGCGCTTAACGGCGCGCGCGAAAGGGCGAACCTGGCGGTGGACGCATACGCGTCCGGGCTTTACGGGGACGCCATCGCGCAGGGCCGCTACGCCCGCAACGGCCTCGCCGACATAAACCAGCGTATCGCCGGCGCGGCGGTCGCGGTTCCGCAGGGCAAGTAGGCGGCCCCTTCCCCGCGCCCCTGCAATCTGTCTTTTGGAATTAGCCCCCGGGACGTCTGCCACCGTAGCTTACCGGTGTCCAACTTCCCGGTAAATGGGTTTTATGAAGGGGGTTCTTATGAAAAACGCCGCAAGGGTTTTACCCGCCGTCCTTATTATCCTGTCCGCGGGCTGTGGTACGGGCGCGGACAGGCCGGGGGCGCAGGATCCTGGGGAAATTTCCGGGAGAACGGCTTTCGAGTTTTTCCGGGAGGAAGGGTTGACGATCGGCTGGAACCTGGGCAATACCCTGGATGCCGTCAGGACTTGGGGGGCCGGCGCGCCGGTCGCGGAGGAAGCAGCATGGGGGAACCCGCCGGCAAACCGGGCAATATTCGAAGGGATTAGGGGGCAGGGTTTCAACCTTGTCCGGATCCCGGTGACCTGGGCGGGCCATGTCGGTCCGGCGCCGGATTACGCGATTAGCCCGGCAAGGCTGGAGCGTGTCGCCGAGGTTGTCGGCTTTGCTAAGGACGCGGGTCTCAAGGTTATTATAAACATGCACCACGACGGCCGGACCTATACCGAAGGCGACCAGCCCGGAACCTGGCTTTCGCTTCTGCGGGCGGGTACCGACCCTACGGCCCGCGCGCAGATAACCGGGCAGTTCGGAAGGATGTGGGAGCAGATCGCCGGGCGTTTCGCGGACCACGGCGAGTGGCTTATTTTTCAGGGCTTTAACGAGCTGCATGTCGGCGACTGGGGCACCGGTTTAAACCGTCCGGTGGAATTCGGCATAATAAACGAATGGAACCAGGTCTTTACCGACGCGGTGCGCGGCGCGGGCGGCCTGAACAGGTACCGTTTCCTTATACACTCCGGCTACAACACCAGTTTCCAAACCGTGACGGCCTTCAACAACGGGATGTTCCGACTGCCGAACGATCCCAGCCCGGGCAGGCAAATCGTGAACTTCCATTTTTACCAGCCCACCGACTTCGCGCTGTTTCGCGAGAACCACGTCTGGCCTCCGGCGACGGATCACGGCAGCATTGCCGGCATTAACGCCGTTTTTGCCGGCTTTCGGGAAACCTTTGTAGACAGGGGCATTCCGGTGATTATAGGCGAGATGGGCCCTGTCAGGCACGGGGCTTCGTCCCATGGCGGAAACGCCGCATACGTGGAAACGGCCAGGCAAAACAGGCTGTCCTATGCATCGCAGGTGTATGCCATCGCAAGGGAAAACGGGCTTGTTCCCATTTACTGGGACAACGGGAGTTTCGACGGCGCGGGCGAAAGGTTCGGCCTGTTCAACCGCGCAAATGGCCGGCCGAATTCCGAGGAAAGCCATGGGGTTATTCGAGCCATGCTCGATGCCGCCAAACGGTGACTGTCACCGCCGCAGCCTATTGTTTCTTTTTCTTTAGGATTTGCGCAAGCGCAAGCATAGAAATTCCGACAAAAAGCAAGGCCACGCTGACAAGTAACTGAAAATACATAATG
>WQRP01000044.1 GCA_009786675.1 Treponema sp.
AGGGACGGTTATAACTTCGTGAATTGGTACACGAGTGCCGTTGGCGGAAGCCCGTTCAACTTTGCCACGCGAATCACGGCGAACACCACCGTCTTTGCAAGGTGGACAAGCGAGTCCTACGGCTATAACGAACCGCCCATAACGGTCAACATTGCCGACGGCATAGCGATGACGATGAACTGGATAGCTCCAGGTACTTTCACGATGGGGCAGAACGATCTTATGGAACAATGGAGCTGGATGGGCGCGGTGGAGCACCAGGTTACCNTGACCCGAGGCTTCTACATGGGCATACACCCTGTAACGCGGGAGCAGTTCCATGCTGTGATGGGCACGGACCCCAGTGCCTCCACCCTGGTCGAGGGGGAAGTGCAGGGAAGGCGGCCCGTTGAAAACGTGAACTGGTACCATGCTATAGCTTTCGCCAACAGGCTAAGCATAATGCAGGGGCTTACCCCTGTGTACACCATCGCCGGCATGAGCAACACCGATGCCGACGCATGGCTGTTTGNAAACGTGCCTACAAGCTTGGACGCGACTTGGAATGCCGTAACCGCAAACTGGAACGCCAACGGNTTCCGTNTGGCGACCGAGGCCGAGTGGGAGTACGCTGCCCGCGCCGGAACGACGACGCAGTGGAGTTTTGGTGACACGGATGACGACAGTGATAATTACGCATGGACAAACATGAACGCCGGCGGAAGGACACACGCGGTTGGGCAGCTAAATTCGAACCTCTGGGGCCTATATGATATGCACGGAAACGTTTGGGAGTGGGTATGGGACTGGTTTGAGGAACTCGATGCGTCCGCCGCGAGCGATCCCACGGGTGCGGTTTCCGGCGACGGCCGCGTGTTACGCGGCGGGAGTTGGGACGAGCCGCCCGTGATCGCTCGGTCGGCGTTTCGTGGTCACAACTCTCCCGATAGGCGGTTCACCTCTGTTGGTTTCCGGGTTGTCCGCCCCTGAGTTCTGGGCTCAGTGCGGGCAACGTAGCGCCGCCGCTCGCCCCTGGCGGGCGGGGGGAGCGCGGAGTGCCGGCACTTCGTTCGGGGGGCTGCCTGTCATTGGGGATGGAAAGGAGGATAATGCGCGGGAGGGAAACCCGAGTCCTCAGATGGGCTAATCCTCGTAATGGCTCCTGCATGTCGCGATTTCAATTTGTCCGTTTGCGATGCGGTACACCAAGCGATCGACCTCGTTTATACGCCGGCTCCAATAGCCTTGTAGATCGTGCTTAAGCGGTTCTGGTTTGCCCTTGCCAGTAAACGGATTCCGTTCAATATCCTTAACCGGCTCGTTTATACGCTTCAGCTTCTTTCTATTCTGCGTATGCCAATACGGGTAGTCCCGCCAGCCGATCGCACCGTCAACCTCGATCAATTCATGCCCAACACCCAAGCCCGCTTCCGGTTGATCCACGGCCTGCCTAAGCCTGGCCTGGTTTCTTTCGCAGTAGAAGGAGCCAACGTTTCCAATGATATCAAACGGTATGCGCTTTTCACGAATAACCGCGTGGACAAACGGGCTTACCGCAACCAGGGAATTCCCCCTTTGGTTAAAGTTCTGTTAGATTTTTGTTTCGGCGGCGCGAACGCTTTACAGGATTTCCCCGAGCGTCTATACTGTATGGCGAAAGAGGGTATGACATGAACACGCGAATGGCATTGTTGGAGGAACTAAACCGGCTGCGGCACGATATTCTTGCCATGGCCACGCGGGTGGAGGAGGATCTGGGCAAGGCCCTAAGCGCCTTTCGCACGAACGACACCGAGCTGGCGCGCGAGGTAAAGGCCGGCGACGCGGTGGTAAACGCCCTGCAGCTAAAAATCGAGGACGAGGCGGCGATCGTGCTTGCCACGCAACAGCCGGTGGCAAGGGATCTTCGCGAGCTTGTCACCATATTCAAGATTACCAGCAACCTGGAAAGGGCCGGGGATCACGCCGTGCACCTGGCCAAGGCCGCCCTAAAGCTCGCCGGCGAGCCGCCCTTCCGTTCAATGGAACGCCTGGAACGCATGGCGGAAACCGGGCAGGAGATGATTCGCGCCACGATCTCGGCGTTTCTTTCGCAGGACGCGGACGCGGCAAGAAAGGCGTCCGCGCTCGACGACGCGATCGACGGGGAGCACAAGGCCCTTATCGAGGAGGTTCTGTCCCTGATGAAGGAACACCCCAAGCTGGTCAAGAAGGCGTACCGGCTTATAAACACATCCGGCCACCTGGAAAGGCTGGGCGACCATATTACCAACATCTGCGAGGGAATAATCTATATGGTCGAGGGCCAACACGAAGAACTTAATCTGTAATGGAATCCAGGGCGACCGTACTCATAATAGAAGACGATCCTGAAATCCAGGAGCTTCTTGCGTTCTCGATGGCCAGGGAAAACTGGAACCTGGTTCAGGCGAAAAGCGGCGAGGAAGGCCTGGACTACCTAAAAAAGCACCGGGCGGACTGCATTCTTCTGGACATAATGCTGCCCGGCATCGACGGGTTCAGGGTCATAAAAAAGATACGGGAAACCGAGAACGGCCAGGGCGTGCCCATCATCATGGCCACCGCCAGGGGGGAGGAGACCGACATAATAACCGGGCTCGAGCTTGGGGCGGACGATTACGTGGTAAAGCCCTACAGCCCCAAGGTGCTTGTCGCCAGGGTTCGGGCGGGCCTTAGGCGGCTGGAGGAGGCGACCGCCTTCGCCGACGCGGGGGCGGAACGGAAGGCCAATGTCTGGCGGCAGGGCAAGCTTAGGCTGGACGCGGATCGCCACGAGGTTTTTTACGACGAGGCTCCCCTGGATCTTCTTCCCACGGAATTCGCCCTTCTTCAGCACTTTCTTTCCAACCCCGAAATCGTCTTTACCAGGGGGCAGCTGATCTCCGCGATCAAGGGGCCGGATTACCCTGTGACGGACCGGTCGATTGACGTGCAGATACTTGGCCTTCGGAAAAAACTGGCCGACGCGGGCGCGATGATAGAAACCGTCAGGGGCATAGGCTACCGGTTCAGGACGGCGGGGTGACCGGCTTTCGCGGGCGTTTTTTTGTTCCCGTCTTTGTGGTCCTGGGGCTTTCCGCCATTCTCGTGGTCGCGGCGACGACCGCCGGCCTGCCGCCGCCGGCCAGGCTTCTTTTGGTGCTTGCCGCTTTTTTGGTTGCCGCAGCCTTTTGCATGGCTCTGCTGTTTTTGCGCCGGTTTTCGCTTTCGGTGCGGAGGATCCTGGAAAACGTTTCGGGCGGCGACGGCCTCTCGCGGGAATCCCCGTTTCTTCCGGAGGCCGCGCTGCAGGCCCTGGATGGGGCTCTGCGGGACATGGCCGCTGGGCTTGGCCGCCGCGCGGAGGAGGCGGAGGCGGAAGGCCGGCAGTACCTGGCCATACTGAACGGCATGTCCGAGGCGGTTCTTGCCATGGATCGCGACCTGATCCTGAACCTGGCGAACCGCCGGGCCTGTTCCCTTTTCGCCCTGGACGAATGGCGCGGTTTTTCCCTGCTAAAGGCCACGCGATCGACAGTGCTGGAAAAGGTCGCCACAAAGGTTCTGGACGATGGGCGTCCCAGGGAAACCGAGTTCAAGCTGCGAAAGGCCTACGAAAGGCCGCGCAGATCGGAGCAGGTGTTCCGCGTTTCCGCCGTGCCCCTTTCCGCGCCGGGCGGGGTCGAGGGCGTGCTCATCGTCATGGAGGACATAACCCGCCTTTCCAGGCTGGAGCAGGTACGCAAGGACTTCGTCGCCAACGTCTCCCACGAGCTGCGTACCCCGATTCAGCTTGTCAAGGGGTTTTCCGAGACGCTTCTGGACGATCCGGCGTTTTACGATTCGCCGCCGGATCGCCTTAGGCGCTTTATCGAGATAATCCGCCGGAACGCCGAGACCATGGAAAACCTGACCAACGATCTTCTGGATATCGCGAGCCTGGAAAACAAGGACAGGAGCCTTGGCGAAAGGACAAGGCAGCCGCTTGCCCCGCTGTTTGACGAGGCGGTTCTGTCGGTCGGGCCCCAGGCGGAACAAAAGGGGATTAGGCTTAGCGTTGACTGTCCCGGGGATCTAGAGGCGGCCGTCCACGGCTCGCTTGTCATCCAGGCCCTGATTAACCTTTTGAACAACGCGATAAAGTACTCGCCCAAAAGGTCGCGGGTGCGCGCCCTGGCCTTCAGGAAAGGCGGAAAGGCCGTGCTGGAGGTCAGGGACGAGGGGATGGGGATCCCCTCCGAGCACCTGGGTCGAATCTTCGAAAGGTTCTACAGGGTTGACCGCGCCCAGGCCGGGGGAACCGGCCTTGGGCTTTCGATAGTGCGCCACATAGCCCGCCTGCACAAGGGCAGGGCGGAGGTCGAAAGCCATGCGGGCGAGGGCTCCGTGTTCCGGATCGTTTTCCCCGGCTAGTCCCAGAAAGGGTCGTCGTCGTCGATTATGCCGAGAAGCTCTATCGTAAAGACCAGCGTCGCGAAGGGGGGGATTACCTGCCCCGCGCCGCGCGCCCCGTAGGCCAGGCCGGAAGGGATGTAGAGGCGGATCCTGCCCCCCACGTTCATAAGCTGGATGCCCTCCGTCCAGCCGGGGATCACCATTTCCAGGGGGATTACCTCCGGGGAACCGCGCAGGATGGAACTGTCGAACACGGTGCCGTCGGTAAGCATCCCCTCGTAGTGGACGATCACCGTGTCGGTTGCCGAGGGCCTTTCGCCGTCGCCCTGCTCAAGCACCACGTACTGCAGGCCGCTCTCGGTTTGCCGTACCCCGGGGAGGGCGGTGTTCGCCGCCAGGAACAGTTCCTCCTGTATCCGCAGCTCCTCGCCCTGCCTTTCCATGGCGCGTTCGAAGGCGACCTGCACGAGTTCCAGGGCCTCGCCAGGATCCATCATCAGGCCGTCCTCGCCCCGCTCCATCGCGGCCATAAGGCCCTCCAGAAAGGCGGCGTAGTCGAGTTCCAGCCCGGCCTGTCTTAGGTCCAGCCCGACGGTCATTCCAAAGGCGTAGCTTGTCCGGGCCCTTTCCCCGACCATGTCGATGTCGTCGCGTATCCCGCGCGCCTGGGCCTGGAGACCCACGAGAAAAAGGCAAAGCAAAAGCGCAAGGTGTTTCATGGTGTCTTCTCCTATATTTGTTTTTTATTCGTCGGCAACTATGGCAAGAAGCTCGACCTCGAAGACGAGCGTCGAGTATGGGGGAATCTGCGGCCCCGCGCCGTGCGATCCGTAGCCGAGCTCCGAGGGTATGAAGAACCGGTAGACGCTGCCCACGGCCATAAGCTGCAGGCCCTCGGTCCAGCCGGGGATAACCCCGTGAAGGGGGAATTCCGCCGGTATGCCGCGAAAGTGCGAGCTGTCGAAGACCGTGCCGTCGATCAGCGTTCCCTCGTAGTGCACCCGCACCGTGTCGAAGGCGCCCGGTCTTGGGCCGTCGCCCTCGACGATTACCTCGTACTGGAGCCCGCTCGCGGTGACGACGACGCCCGGCCTTCCCGCGTTTTCGGCAAGAAATTCGGCCTCCTGTAGCCTGCTTGCCTCGTTCCGCCTTTCGGCGGCGGCGGTGTACGCGCTATGGAAAAGTTCCGCGGCCTCCTCCATCGTGTAGCGGGTTTCCCCCCTAAGGGCGTCCTGCATTCCCCTGGCGAACTCATCCATGTCGGGGAATATCCCGCTCATTCTGAAGTTAGTCCCTATGTTCATTCCCAGGGCGTAACTTCCGCTGCCGTCGAAGACGGTTTCCCCTTCCGGCGCGAAGGATCCCGTCCCGGCTCTTCCGCATCCGTAGAAGCCGGAAAGGAGCGCGACAGTGGCGATTAAGAAGATGGTGTGTTTCATGCCCTAAAGCATACCCCTTAATCCTGGTTGTGGGAACCCACGTTTGGTGGGAACCCTTGACTCCGGGGGGCAAAACAGGCGAAGCTGGTATATGCTTTTGATTGCAAAAACCTTGCTTTTGGAAATAGACGTGCAAAACGACTTTTGCCCCGCGTACTCCGCCTCCGGCAGGCAGTACCCCGACGGCGCGCTGGCCGTGAGGGACGGCTGCGCGGTCGTGGCTCCGCTGAACGCGCTTGCCGCCGCCTTCGCCGCGCGAGGCGGGCGGGTCGCCGCCACCCAGGACTGGCACCCCGCCGGACATACTTCCTTCGCCTCGTCCCACAGGGATCCGGGGCCGGGACAGGTTCTCTGGCCGGACCACTGCGTCCAGGGGGAGCCTGGCTCGGACTTTCACGCCGGGCTTGACCTTGCGCCGGTAAGCCTTATCGTTCGCAAGGGGTTTCGCCAGGGGTTGGATTCCTACTCGGCTTTTTTCGAAAACGACCGCAGGACCCCCACCGGGCTGGAAGGCTGGATCCGCGGGCTTGGCATGGACACGGTTATTATCGGGGGGCTTGCCACGGATTACTGCGTGTTTTACAGCGTGATGGATTCCAAAAGGCTTGGCTTTACAACGATAATCGCCGAGGACGCGGTGCGCGGGGTCGGCTACCCGGAGGGTTCCGTGGAAAGGGCCATTTCCGAGATGCGGGCCGCCGGCGTGGTTTTTTCCGATTCGAGCAGGCTGCTGGGGGAGCTTTTCTGATGTCCAGGACAGTTGGCGATTCACCGCACCCCGGCTTGGCGTATTTTGGCAACTCGGCGGCGGGATCGGGGCTGTTCGCCGATTTCTATTCCCTTATAATGGCGCAGGGCCATTGGAAACGGGGCCGGAACCGCAGGGCGTCCTTCGAGTTTTTCTTTCGCAGGCAGCCCTTCGGCGGCGGCTACACGGTCTTCGCCGGGCTTGGGACCCTGCTGGGAAACCTGTCCGGCTTTTCCTTTTCCGACGGCGACGTCGAGTACCTGCGGAGCCTGGGGCTTTTCGAGGACGGCTTTATCGAGTACCTGGAAAATTTCCGCTTTTCCTGTTCCCTTTGGGCGGTTGACGAGGGAACCCTGGTCTTTCCCCACGAGCCCATCATCAGGGTCGAGGGCAGCATCGTAGAGTGCCAGCTTATCGAGGGGGTGCTCCTTAACGCCGCCAATTTCCAGAGCCTTATCGCCACCAAGACGCGCCGGGTATGGTTCGCGTCGGGGAAGGGCTCGGTCATGGAATTCGGGATGCGCCGGGCGCAGGGGCCGGACGGGGCGATGTCCGCGTCCAGGGCGGCGTACATAGGCGGGGCGGAGGGGACCTCCAACACCCTGGCGGGAAAGGTTTTCCGCATCCCGGTGGTGGGAACCATGGCCCACTCGTGGGTGATGTCCTTTGCCGAGGAAAAGGACGCCTTCGGCGCCTACGCGGACATGTACCCGGACCACTGCGTCTTTCTAATCGACACCTACAACACGCTGAAGAACGGAATCTGGAACGCGATAGAGGTGGGGAAAAAGCTCAAAAAGCAGGGGAAGACTTTCGGGGTGCGCCTGGACTCGGGCGACATCCAGCACCTTTCCGTCGAGGTAAGAAGAAGGCTGGACGCGGCGGGGCTTAACAGGGCGACGATAGCCGTGTCCGGCGATCTGGACGAGTCGATAGTCCAGACCCTGGCGAACTCGGGCGCGCCGGTCGACGTCTGGGGGGTCGGGACCCAAATGGTTACCGGGGGCAACGATCCGGCCTTTTCTGGTGTGTACAAGATGACCGCCTGCGAGGACGCGGAAGGGCGCATGACGCAGGTGATGAAGTTTTCCGACAACCCGGAGAAGACCACGAACCCTGGAATCAAGCAGGTCTGGCGGATAAAGGACGTCCGGGGAACCCCGCTTGCCGACGTGCTGGCCCTTGACGCCGAGGACGGCTCGGGCGAGCGCTTCGAGGTGGGCAACCGCTACAGGTTCTGGCATCCGGCGGCGGACTACCGCCATTTCTACCATGCCATCGAAAGGCCGCCGGAGCCGCTTCTTCGGAAACGCCTGGACGAGGGCAGGCTCTGCGGCGAGCTTCCGTCGCTGGCCGAAATCCGCGCCAAGTCCCTGGCCGACTTCGACGCCTTCGACCCCACGCACAAACGCCACATCGCCCCCCCCGAGTACAAGGTCTCGATCTCCGAGAAGCTGTGCGAGGCCAAGCTGACCCTGATAAAAAAACATTTCGGCGACCTGAACCGGGAAACCGCCTGGAGCCCTGGTTTTTAGGGGCTGCCTCCCCTGGGTTTCCGCCTGGGGCGGCGACGGCGCGGCTTGGCTTCCCCCGGTTTTCCGCCGTCCTCCTTGGCCGGGGGCTTGCCGCCTGCCCTTTCCGAGAACTGCGACTTTCTTACGTGTACGCCCTTGGACGAAAAGAAGCGGCGCACCGCCTGTTCTAGCTCGAAGCGGGGGGGGTTCATGGGCAGCACGAAGTTCCTGGCCGCCGAGTAGATCGCCTTGTAGTTTTCGCTGGTGCCAAGCCCCGGATCCGTCGTTTCCTCCATGTAGTCGTTTATCAGCGCCCCAAGCGTCTCCCCCGGGCGGTTCTTGAAGCCCTCGCCGTTCAGCGCGGCCAGGCTCCGCAGGTAGCGCCCCCGGAAAACGGCGTTCGTCCTCATAAGCCTGGAGGCGTCGGGCTGTAGGTAGGCGTAGAGCCCCAGATCGTCCAGGGCCTCGACTATGCGGCCGGCGTAGGGCGAGTTGATGATCTTGAAGATCTCCTCGGTAAGGCGGGACGGCGAGACCGAGGACAGTAGCGGGGACTGCCCCTTTATTTTCCACTTTAGGGAAAGGGGCAGGGCGAAGCCGGTGGCGGCGGCGTACTTTACCGCGCGAATCATCCGCACCGGGTCGTCCTTGAAGATGGTCGCCAGGGGAATAATCGCCTTGACGCGCCTTGCCCGGATGTCCTTCATGCCCCCCACGTAGTCGACGACTATCTGCTGCCCGGGATCGTAGAACAGCGCGTTCATAGTAAAGTCCCGGCGCAGCACGTCCTCCTCGATTGTCCCGAAGGTGTTTCCGGTAAGGCCGTCCCTAAGCGACCGGAAGGTCGAGACCTCGTAGATGCGCGGGCCGAAGTACACGTGGACCAGCTTGAAGCGCCTGCCGATGATGCGGGAATTGCGAAAGATTCTCCTGATTTGTACGGGGCTGGCCTCGCTTACTATGTCAAAGTCCTTGGGTTTCTTCCCTAGGATTAGATCCCTAACCGCGCCCCCGACGACGTAGGTCTCGTGGCCCATTTCCTTAAGCCGATGTATTACGCCGACCGCCTCGCCGTCCACGTCGCCCGGGTTTATCCCGTGTTCTTCGCGGGTGTAGACCAGGGCCTTCTTTACGAGCCTGCCGTCCTCGCCCGTTGAGTATCTGTACCGCACTAGTCCCCCGTTTCCCGGCCGGCCTGCGCGGGCGTGTGCCTTTGAATCCAGGAAAGCAGGTTCGCGGCCACTTCCTCGCGGTTGGTCTCGTTCAGGGGCTCGTGCCGCGCCCCGGGGTACAGGACGAATTCCATGTCCCTGATGCCCAGGGAACGGTAGGCGTTGACCAGGGCGGTGGGGCTCGCGCCCATGTCCCCGACCGGATCGGCGCTTCCGCAGAAAATATAGACCGGCAAATCCCTCCGGATGTTTTCCATGCTTTCCGGCCGGTGTATCTGGTGCAGCCCCCTGGCTAGGTCGCGGTAGAAACCCGTCGAGCACAGCCCGCCGCAGAGCGGATCGGCGCAGTACGAGTCAACCGCCGCCTCGTCGCGTGACAGCCAGTCGAAGTCCGTGCGGTTGGGACGAAATGCCTTGTTGTACGGGCCGTCCGCCGCAGCGCGCGCCAGGGGCGATCCCCTGCGCCGGCCTTTAAGGGCGGCCAGCGCCCTCATGAAGGGAATCCCAGCTCTTACCTTGAACCCGCCGGGCCCCCTGGTGCCGGACAGAACGCACCCGTCCAGTATGTCGCGCTTCTGTCCCATGTAGTTTTGGGCTATGAACGAACCCCAGGAATGTCCCAGCAGGATCAGGGGAACGCCCGGGCGGGTTTTGCGTATTTCCAGGCTGATCTCGTGCACGTCCCTGGTAACCCTTTCGAAGGTGTCCGCGTCGCAGCAGTGCCCCAAAAGGCCGCCCTTTCCCGGGGCGTTTACGCCCGCGTCCGCCGTTTTTCCGTGCCCGCGCTGGTCGGCCGCCCAGACCTCTATCCCCGCCCCGCAGAGTTTTTCCGCAAGCCACCCGTAGCGCCCGGAATGTTCCGCCATGCCGTGCGCTATGTTAAGCACGGCCTTGGGGCGGTCGGTTCGGGGTTGCCAACGTCTTGTAAATAGTTTGGTTCCATCGGTGCATTCGAACCAAGCGTCATCTTGAACCATAGGGGATTATACCACATGAGCGGCGTGGCGTAAATCCTTGGGATCGATTAAACAGGGGGAGCCTTTCCCGGCGGCGCAAGGGTGACAGTCACGAATCTTTAATCCCCGCGCAGGGTGACCGGCACAATATGCGTTAACATGGATTGATGACTGACACCTAGCGTCGTTAGGGGCATATCTATAGGCGAGGCCAGGGGCGAGAACAAGATCCTGGGGCTGTTCAGGCAGGGGTATACGGTGGAGGAAGTGGAAAAGATGCTTTTGTCGGCAGGGAAAACGGCGAGCATCTCCCGGGTGGACAAAGGCAAGTGCCCCGATAAACCTCCCCTTGGGCTATTCGGGTGATGGTTTCCGGATCCCTGGACGGGTCAAGGAGCCGGCATTACGGTTTCGCTAGCCCGCATTGCGGACGAACTCTCCGCCGTTGCCCCAGGCCCATTTCCCGCCGCCCGCGCCAAGCTCGAAGTGTAGCTTCGCGATTCCAAAGTCCAGGCCCAAAAGGTTGGGGGCAAGCTTTGCCAAACCCGGAGATCCGGTTTTAACCGACGCGGTAACCTTGCCGGCTTTGTGGGAAAACACGACCGGTTGCCTGTTCATCGCCGACGGTGCTTTTTCCACGGCCTTCATCCCCCGCGCGAACCAGTCGGGGAAGGGATCGTCGCCTTCGGACATTTCGCGGGCGGTTTTGGTTTTGCGGTGCGCGATTCCCCGAATAAGCCTTTCCTTAAAGCTGTCCCNTTCGTCCGTGTTGCCAAGGATAATCGTGCAGGCCAGCGTTTCGCCGTCGGATACCCGGAAGGGCATGTCGNAGCGATCCCCGCCCGCGCCCACCCAGCAAGAGCCCAGCCCCATTGCCGTGGNGTGCAAAACCAGCAACTCGCCGTAGTAGCCAATNCTTTCCATGGCGGTGCCNTCGCCCGGATCGGCGATCAGGCCGATGTAATCGTTCACGCCGGAAAACATGCCGTAGCTTTTGCGAAAACCCCTGAAAGCCTCGCCGTTGTTGACGACAAGTTCCATGCGGACGCTTCCGGCTTTGCGGTATTCCGCGATAAGCTCCAGCAGCCCGGAAACAACGCCGGGGTCAATCGGCGTTCCAAGGTATTTGCGCCGGGAACGGCGCGCTTCGATTGCCTCGGTAACGGTCATTGTTCGCTCCTTGGTGATAAGGTTCCCAAAAGCCGGGGATCAGACACAGCCGTGCCGCGACCCGTCCGGCGGGGTCTTGAATTATACCTTATCCGGGTTGAAAACGCCATTCCGGCGCGTTCACTCCCCCGGTCCGATACCGTGGATCAGTGCCGGGGCCGGGGTTGTGCCAAAAAAGTGTCAGTCACCCACGCGAAAAACTTCCCGCCGCTTGAATTCCCGCGCCAAATGCCTTAAACTGCCCGCATGGGCGCAAACGACAAGCACAAAAACAGCATGTTCTCGCTCCTCTTCAGCGACCCG